>JAPPLF010000019.1 GCA_028874215.1 Acidobacteriota bacterium | reverse complement strand
GGAATAGTCCGGGACAAAAACCATCATTCCTGACGGTTTAATCAGGGACGTAACAGGCGGCCATGGCGAGGCGGTGGCGGAGTTCGGTGTGGCCGGCCAGGAGCAGGCACAGGCGGTTCTCGGAGTCCATGCGGTAGTTGGTGAGCAGGCGGAGCTCCTCAAGGAGTTCGCCGCGCAGCAGGTGGGCCTCGTCGACGACGAGGACGGGGAGCTGGCGGGCCTCGCGGATTCTCCGGGTGACCTCGGTTCGGATGGCCCGGAAGGCCCGCGCCCGCTGGCTGACGGGCTCGAGGCCGAAGGCCCGGGAGAGGGTTTCGTAGAGGTCGGAGACGCTGCCGGTGGTGAGGGAGACGTAGCGGTGCAGGTGGAGCCCGGGATGGAGTTCCCCGGCCATCTGGCGGCAGACGGTGGACTTGCCGCATCCGGGCTCGCCGGTGAGCACGCCGATGCCGCGCAGCTCGACGAGGTGGCGGATGCGCGAGAGGGCCTCCTGCTGCCCCTTCAGGGGGAGCAGATCGTCGACCTCGATGGAGGGCTCGAAGGGATATCGGGCGAGGGAGAAGTGGGTCTTGTACATGGTCAGTCTCCGGTGGGTTCGGTGTGGTCGGTGTTTCCGGTGGTCTCGTCGGCGTCGATCCGGTCGGGATCGAGGTCGCGGAAGGACAACGCGTTCCGGGGCGCCTTCCTCCGGACACGGGCGTTGGCGTGGAGGTCGAGCAGGGTGGCGACGCCGGCGCCCTGCCCCTCGTGGATCACCTGGACGGGCCGGGACGGCGGGGCCGCCGGGTCGTACCGCAGGATCACGCGCTCCCCGATGAGCCGGGCCTCCGCCTCGTAGACGCGGCCGTCGAGACGCACCGTCCGGTCCTTGCGGACCTTGCGCCTCTTCTCCACCATGAACAGGTCGCCCAGGTCCATGCCGTGATCCACGTGGCGGACTTCGCCGCCATGGCGGGCCCACCGCTCCAGGGGGGTGTCGCCGCCGAGGCCGTGGTGGGGAGTGCGGTGGTATTTCCCCTCGATCCATTCGCGCAGCTTCGCGTTGAGGGCGTCCAGGCTCCGGAGGTCCTCCGGGGCGAGCCGGGAGAGGAACTGCTCGCGGACCGTCCTGAGCCACCTCTCGATCTTGCCCTTTCCCGCCGGATCGAAGGGCCTGGCGTGGATGAGAACAATCCCCAGCCGGGCGCAGGCCAGGTCCAGCGCCCGGGAGCGGTAATTCGGACCATTGTCCACAAACAATCTCATCGGGACCCCCCTGCGCTCGATCGCCTGGCGGAACACCGGCAGGAACGCCGTCACCCGCTCGGAGAAGGCGAACTCCGCATAGGGGATCACCCGCGTGGCGTCGTCCAGGAAGGCGATCAGGTAGACCTTGCGCAGGCGGCCCCGGCCATCCCGGACCTTCGGGCCGTGGAGCACGTCCGACTGCCACATCTCACCGGCCAGCTCGTAGGCGAACCGGCGACGGTCCCGGCCCTTCCCGCCGTCATCCCCCCCGGGCCGGCCCATCAGGCCCTCCCCCCGGAACATCCGGTGCACCGTGGAGTGCGGCAGCGGCACCGACTCCGGCACCAGGTGCCGGTCCCGGGCCTCCTCGATCAGCAGCCGGACGCTCAGGCGCGGCAGCTCCCGCTTCAGGCCGATCAGCGCCTCCACCACCTCCGGGTCCAGACTGCGCGGGCCGCGGCCGCTCCGCTCCTTCGGCCGCAATGCGTCCAGGCCGCCCCGCCGGTAGAGCCGGAACCACGACCGGACGGTCTCCGTCGCCACCCGGGTGCGGTCCGACCCCGGAATCTCCCAGCGCAGCCCCGCCTGCTCCCGGGCCTTCCGCGACACCTTGCCCAGGGGCTCGTTCAACAGGGGGGCGATGACGCGGTATCGGAACAGCGCCACTTCCAGGGGATCGGGTTTCTTCCTCGTGCTCATGGACGGATTTCCTCCGGTTCGGTGATCGGAACCGGGATTCTCATCCCCCCGGGCTCCCCGAACCATTGCCGTTTCCTGTAGGCGGCCCCCGCTGGCTACCGGAAGGCGCCGGGGGAGGACGGAATCCAACCGGATGGGGCAGGCAGGACAGGTCGCCGCAGCACAGTCCACGAAGGTCCCGCAGGCCCACCTCCGGGCCCAGGCGGGCGCGCAGCCCCGCCAGCGTCGGATCCATGCCGAAGAACGTCTCCGTCAGGCCCCGGAGAATCCACAGAAGGTCCGACACCCAGTCGCAGCGGCGGCGCACGAACCGCCAGGCCGAGACCGGGTCGGCGTGGGAAGCGCGGAACAGGCGGGCCGCCGACGCCATGCCGTGCGCCGCGGCATGCGCCGCCACCGCCTCGATCCCCTCCAGCGTGTCCGACACCCGGCTCGCCGTGCAGTCCGGATGGGCGCTGAACGTGATCCGGCAGGCCCGGCAGTACCAGCGCCGGATCCGCATCCCCGCCGGGCGCTTGCGGGCGTAGGTGCCGTGGCCCCGCATCCCGCATCGGCTCCCCCGGCGGCGAATGCACCCCGGAGGGCTTGCCTCCTCCCAACCGCGCCGGATAACATACTCCGCAGCGGTCAACCCGGTTTCATGGCGAAACTGAATCTTCCAGGCCGCTCACGGCCCGGCGATCGCCGTCGCGCGGGCCACTTTCTTTGGTTGCCGGCCCGCAGCGGAATCCTGTCCGCCAGCGGCATTCCGGAGAAGATCCTCAGGGCGCTCCCTCGCCCTCGCACCCTACCATATCCCCGCTCCCTGAAAGCTCTCCCTGAAAGGCTGCCTGAAACCGGGCTGCCCGGAGAAAAAAACCTTCCCGACTTATTCCATTTCCTGCACCTGTCCAGACCCGATCAGTCCGGGAAAAATACCCTCATATCGGATGGTTTAATGTTGGACGTAACA
>JAPPLF010000018.1 GCA_028874215.1 Acidobacteriota bacterium | reverse complement strand
GCCGAGGATTTAACACCGGGAGTTGACGCTCTGTCAACCTCAATATATAATCCCCTATATTTTTGCACCTCAATATTAATGTCCTTCAGTTTCTTATCAGCGATTGCGATGTTCTCTTCAGATTGTTCTTCTTCCCAATCGTCCATCCCGGCTGGCGAAAAACTACTGAAATTCTGTTTTACGAGTCGACAAAGCCGATAAAAGTATTCCCGCGGCCCACCGGAACCGTATTGCACTTTGAATCTCCTCTCCATTTGAACTTCATCAGCTCCGGAGAGAAACTTCAAAACTGGCTCCAAATATTTGTCAATTCCAAGAACGATTTCTTTGGGTCTGAGTTGCTTAGTGTCCACTCCCATGCTCGATTCCATGTATTCAATTAGTGCCGAAAAAAGCAATAGATACGCTTGAATCGAGATGTTAGTACATAGAAATCCTGATCGCCCCTTTTGCCAGTGCACTGCACCATTATCTCGAATTAGAGCAAAGTAGCTATTGATGGCTGACCTTGCACGTTCCAATGTCTCTTGGTCTGTTGCTCCCGAAAATGGACCGAGCAGGTAGACTTTCGGCCGGCGATTGACTTTTCCAATGAGCCCCGACCGTTTGATTCCGATCTTTAGGCCCGGAATGGTGAGGCATGTTTTTTCCGTTGCCGTGATTCCTTGTTGGACTACTCGATTATAAAATGCTTCACCCACATCACCGTTCAGTGCGTTGATTAACCGAGCAGCGATGGCGCCAATACGTTCATGGGGTTTATCTGAGCCCCATTTCAAATCTCCTTCCAGATCATCCAGAAGTGTCTTTGGCACCGATTTTTGCTCATGATTAATCGTCACAAACAGATTAGCCTCGTCTTCGCGAGAGAGTTTTTCAAATGCGATTACCACAATATTTTGAGATAGGTGCTGCTCCTCAGCATCTGTGAATCCATATAATCTATGCTGCCCGTCGATGATCCACACAGATCGATACCGATTTGGAAGATAAAGTGTTCCAAAAGTGACATCAGCAAGTTTATTTTTCTTAATGGAGTCAAATCGAACGCTGGAGATGAAGTTAACGAGAATATTTGTCGGAAAGAATCCTCTGTTATTGATGAATTGCGCTACTTGGCGCAACCTCGTTCGACTAACCAATCGTTGATAAGAGGGAACACCTCCAGGATCATTTAACGATCTATGGTTTACAAAGCTTATCTTTAACAAATCCTTTGGTGTGGTTACAAATGAGTAAAACTTCCGCCCACCTAGTTTGCCTCGAATAGCTGGAACCGTCTTTTCTGCTAGCTCAGGAATGTCCTGATTCTTTAGGAATTCAGCGAGGAATTGATAACGTGCAGCGGAGCCGATGTGATTAGAGATCTGCACATAGTATCGCAGCTCACGCTCTGTAACGATTCGTATGTTCTCTCCAGCAGCGCGAATTTTGTCGGGCTGTGACCAGATAATGTTTTCGGTAACGAATAGCCAGATGATTTTTGGTTTAAAACTCGGCCCGAAATGTTTCTTAATCGAATTCGCAATCGCTCCCTTCAGATTTGCGAATTCCTCGATGTCCTTTTGAAGGCTTCGCCTACCTAGTGTGGTTGACGCTTTGCATTCGGCCACAACGACAGTCTCGTCGTCCTTGGCGAATACATCAATTTGCTTACGAATTGGAGGGACGTTGTGGCGTTTGATCTGAACAGTGAACTTCCGACCTTCATTTAATTCAGGATAACCCACCTTAAAGAAGAACATCCATAATCGATCTTCCAATTGCTTGTCGATTCCCTTCGGGCGCTTGAGTCGAACCTTTATCTTGAGTTCCTTGTCCATTTCCCAACCCTTGGAGATAAAGTCATCGACGTCGCTGCGTTTAACGGTAAGGTAATTGAATGTCTTGCGGCGTTTCGTAGCTTCTCTGTTTAGTTGAGGTCGGCCCGTAAGCAAACGGTTAAGTAGTGGAGAGGATTCCTTTTTCACTTTTGACACCTAGCTCCGGTTTGTTACTTTTAATATGGGTGGAATGTGTGTCTGTGCGGTGCCTTAATGTTCTAGATTGGGAATTGACCGGTTGTTATCTGTTGTTATCTTTCGACGCACCAACATGCGGTAAGTGTAGTCACAGACCCTGACATCGTAGACGTCATATTTCTGCCGTGAGTACTTTTTCGGTTTTGTTCGTGTTCCTCCTCCAAGGTTTTTCAATTCAATCCGAAGCTAGAATCCAATGCCTACATCCGAGGTTGCGATCAAACGTGTGGCGCCCAGAGTATTGGAGGGAGGGCACGACCTACCCAAGTCCGTGATTCGATGACGGTTTGATGTTGGAAGGCGCAATTTCAACCAGATTTACCGCCATCTGGTCGATAACTGGTTCGTGTATGACAACTCGGGCCGTGTTCCCGTACTCTTGGGGGAGGCAATTCGCTAATGTGTTCCCAGAGTCGCCACACTTCCATGCAGTCCCGTAGGCTAGAACTCGGTGGCATAGAATCCGCCCTTGGCAGATCCCGTGAACGAGCCCGTCGCAGACGTGAAGAAACAGCCCGCCGCATCGCCGAATCTGATGTGAGCAGGACCAAACCGAAACAGACAGGGACCGGAACGTAGAGCTCTTGCTTCCAGCGAAACGGCTACGGACGAAAAACGGCCCGGCAGTGGTGGCGTCGCCGGCCGCAGATCCCGGACCCTCGACCCCGATCGGGCGATGCCGCGCGCAGGTACCTAAGCCGACCCGTCCTCTTCGGTATGGATCTGCTGCATGAGGCCGTCGATCTCCTTCGGCGGCGCGGGAGTCAGGTGGGAGACCACGATGATGGTCAGGAATGCCACCGGTGCCCCGATCAATGCCGACGAAGTGGCGGGAATCCACGAAGCCAACGCCGTGTCGCCCCAGAAGAGGGCGCCGATGGAGATCAGCCCCCCGACCAGCATGCCGGCGATGCCCCCCTCGCGGGTGGTGCGGCTCCACCAGATACCCAGCACGAAGACGGGGAAAATGGTGCACCCGGCAATGGCGAAGGCCATGGCCACGATCTGTCCGATGAGGGCGGGCGGTTCCAGGGCCACCAACATGATGGCGAAACCCAGCACCACGGCTCCCAGGCGCGCCACGATGACGCGCTCCTTGTTGGAGGCGGTCGGCTTGAAGAGCCCGAAATAGAGGTCGTGGGCGAAGGCGGCCGATGCGGCCATCAACAACCCCGCCACGGTGCTGAAGGCGGCGGACACGGCTCCCGCCGCCAGGAGACCGGTGAACCATTCGGGGAGTGCCGCGTTCTCAGCGGCATTGATGATGATGACGTCGGCCACTTCCCTGCCCCCGTCCGGATTCAGGATCCTGCCGAAAGCGGAGAAGGCGGGCGAACTCCAGTAGAGGACGCCGATGAAGAAGAGTCCCCAGACCACCGACTTACGGGCGTCGCTGGCGTTGGGGACCAGGTAGAAGCGCTGGATCACGTGGGGCAGTCCCGCCGTCCCCACCATCAAAGTGAAACAGAGGGCGATCCACTGATAGACCCCCTCGTCCCCCCAGGGCAACACGAACTGGGGCTGGGTCTCCTGGAGCTGGGCCACGGCCTCCCCGTAACCCACCTGCGGGACGAAGTAGAAGAACCCCAGCTTCTTGGCGATGAAGAAAAGCGGCAGCAGGAAGGCGGTGATGAGGACGATGTACTGCACCTGCTGGTTGCGGACCACTCCCATCATTCCCGAGAGGAGCACGTAGGAGAGAACCACGATGGTCCCGGTGATGATGGACAACTTGTAGTCCATCCCGAAGATCCACTTGAACATCTCTCCGATGCCCTTGTACTGGCCCACGGCATAGACGAAGGAGATGACCAGCGTGATGATGGCGGCCAGGAACCGGGCCGTCTTGGAGTAGTACCGGTCGCCGATGAAGTCGGGCGCGGTGAACTTCCCGTAGTTGCGGATCTGAGCCGCCATCAGGACCAGCAGCAGCACGTACCCGCCGCACCAGCCCAGGACGTAGGCCAATCCGAAATAGCCTTGCAGGTAGAGGAGGCCCGCCATCCCCAGAAAGCTGGCGGCGCTCATCCAGTTGCTGGCGATAGCCATCCCCGAAGAGACGGGACCGATCCTGCGGCCGGCCACCCAGTATTCTTCCAGGTTGCGGACCCGGGTCAGGATCCCCACCAGCACGAACAAGAGCAGGGTCGCCGCCAGGATCAGGGCGGGCCCGGTTCTCACCGCGATGTCATCCACTACTTGCCTTGCCTCCGCCGGGGAGCTTCGTCGGAATCGATCAGCCGGTCGTAGAGCCGGTTGAACCAGAGGCAAAGCAGCAGGAATCCAATAATGGAGAACTGGCCCGTGAACCAGTAGTGGAACGGGAATCCCAGGATCCGGGCGTCGGTGAGGAAACTGGACCCCATGGGGTCCCGTTGAACCAGGAACAGAAGAATCTGGAATCCGAAAACCATCAAAGCCCACAGGGCCACTATCGTGAAGATGATCCGGCGGACTCTCTTCAAGTAGCGGCCTCGGGGACGGAAAAGATTGACTTCCGGCATGGGCTTTCCTCTAAGGGCGCCGCACTATACAGGATGGTCATCCGAGGGTCAACGAACCGTGCCGTGCGGCAACCCCGGTATTCTGTTCCTCTTTTTTCGCTTTCTCTTTGCCCCCGCCGGAATGGTAAATTGGTGCGCCGAATGCCCCGAAGACCGATCCTGCGAGGTCCGAACCTGGAGTTACCGTTCGAGCATGCGATTCCCGTGGAGTGACTTGGCCGACGTCTTCGGCGCTGGGGAATTACGCCAGAACGTCCTGGCGCTGCTTCGCTACATCGTCTTTCTCGGCGTCGTCATCCTGCTGTTCGCCGTCCTCTTCCAGGTGATCATGGTTCACGAAGGGCAGTCCCATTCCTGGACCACGGGGATCTACTGGGTCGTGATCACCATGAGCACCCTGGGTTACGGGGACGTGGTCTTCGCCACCGACCTGGGAAGGTTGTTCAGCGTGGCCGTGCTGATCTCAGGTGTCGTGCTGATGTTGGTGGTGCTGCCCTTCACCTTCATCCGTTTCTTCTACGCACCCTGGCTGGAAGCTCAGGTGCGGCTACGGGCCCCTCGCCGAGTGCCCGCGGATGTCAGGAATCACGTCATCATCACCCGCCACGATGAAATTGCGGCAGGGATCACCAAGCAGCTTCGGCTCCGGGGGATTCCATGCTATGTCATCGAACCGGACCCCGAAAAAGCTGCCCGGCTCCTGCATGAAGGGGCATCCGTCGTAGCCGGCGATCTGGACAACAAGACGACCTACACCGGATTGCAAGCACAACAGGCTCGTCTACTCCTCGCCAACTGCGAGGACACGACGAACACCAACATCACGTTGACCGTCCGGGAGATGTCCAGCGACCTGCCCATCGTCGGTATCGCCGAGAATGAGGATTCCACCGACATTCTGGAACTGAGCGGATGCACGCACGTCTTGCCGCTGAAGGTCCGCCTGGGGGAGTCCTTGGCCAACCGGGTCAGCGCCGGGCTTGGCGAGGTGGACGTCGTTGGTAGTTTCTCCGGGCTCCAGATCGCCGAGTTTTCGGCGCGGGACACGCCCCTGGCCGGTTTCCAGATCCGCGAGACCCGGCTTCGAGAACGGACCGGACTGAACATCGTCGGTGTGTGGGAACACGGACACCTGATTCCCGCCTTCCCTCACACTCCCATCACCCACGAGAGCATCGTGGTCGTCGTGGGCTCGTCGGAACAGTTGTCCGTACTCGCCCGCATGCTGCATGGCCACCAGCCCCATTTCAGCGCTTCGGGTCTCATAATCGGGGCCGGAAGGGTCGGCGAGACCGCCACCCGTACTCTGAAGAGGAAGGGGCTCCGGGTCCATGTCCTCGACCGCGATCCGCAGGTGGCGGCAGACGTGAAGGGAATCGCCGATCAGGTGTTCATCGGGGACGCCAACGACCGCGAGGTCCTGAAACGGGCGGGACTCGACGATGTCTCCTCGGTGCTTCTGAGCACCAGCGACGACGCCATGAACGTCTATCTGGCCGTTTACCTGCGACGCCTCAAACCCGATCTCCGCATCGTGAGCCGAATCACCCACGATCGTAACCTGGAGGCCATCCATCGGGCCGGGGCCGATTTCGTTCTGAGCTACGCCTCCCTGGGAACGGAAGCGGTGGTGTCGCTCATCGAAGGGCATGAACTCGTGATGCTGGGAGAAGGGGTCGACCTGTTCTCGGTGCCATTGCCGCCGTCCCTGGAAAACAAGACCCTGTACGAAAGCCACATCGGTTCCCTCACCGGCCTGAGCGTGGTTGCCATACAGCAGAACGGCGAAACCGTGACCAAGCTGCGGTCCGAGATGAAGCTCGAGCCTGGAGCACAATTGGTCATGCTCGGCGACACCGAGCAACGGACACTGTTCAGCAAGGCCTTCGGAGGGCAGTTCTCCAGCAGTCCGTGGTAACCGCGACTTTTCGAAGACGGCAACCGATCAGCCGCCGGCCTCCTGCAACCGCGTCCAGGCCATGACGGTCATGGGCAGGACGATCGCCGATTTCGTCGCGGCCACGTCCGCCCGCAACCGTTCGGGGATAGTCCCCAGATCCGCCTCTTCCGCAGTCGCTATTCCGAAATGCTCCAGGAGCGGGAGGACACTCTGCACGCTGTCGGCGATGTATTGGTATCCCGCCCATCCCGGCTCCCCGCCACCCAGCGCCGTGTATTCCAGGCGGGGTTCGGGCAGGCCGGCGTCAACAAAGGTCCCGTACAGGCGAAAGGCCAGATCGGCATGGGCGCCCGATCGTTTGAAGACCTCCATCGTCCAATCGACCAACTGGTGCGCCAAGGGGGTATCGATGGCATGAGGCAATCGATTTGGGTTGAAGCCGATCTCGTGGAACGCAACGATGCCTCCCGGGCGCAAGCGCGTGGAGAGTTGCCTGAGGGCCCCGGCCGGATCGGGCAGATACATGAGTACGAAACGACCGATCAAGGCATCGAAATCGCTTTCCAGGTCCAGCGTGCGCGCGTCCCCAGCCACGAACTCGACATGTTCCAGCCCGGATTGCGCGACGCGGGCCCGAGCCGTTTCCAGGATCTCCGCGTTGACGTCGACGCCCACGACCCGGCCCTCGGTACCCACCAGCTCAGCCGCGGCCATGGCCACGTCTCCCGCTCCGCTGCCGATGTCCAGGACCTTCATGCCGTTGGTCAGGCCCGCTTCGGTCAGCATGCGCCGGGTCAGACCCGAATACAGCCGCGACTGGCGGATCAGGCGTTCGGTCTCGGCCTGAGTGCGGCCCATGGTGTAGGTGGTGTCTTCTTTTCGGTTGCTCATATCGCTCCCTGCAGGTCGATCGGAACTGGTTGGCAAGGGGTTCGTGTCGTCGCGGGTTGACGGCGGCTGTCCATGGCGCCGAAAGGAGACGTCGGCGATTGCGGTTAGATCAGCTCGGGGAGAGGTACTCCGGTGAGATCGTCGAGGCCGTTGGCGATCTTGAGGGGGCGTCCGACGGGCGTCATGTATTCCTTGTGCCAGTCGATTCCCAGGGCCTTGTAGACGGTGGCGAAGATGTCTCCGATGCTGACCTCGCGCTCCACGACGAATGCGCCGCGATCATCGCTCCGGCCCACCACCGTGCCCGTCTGCAGGCCGCCGCCGCCCAGGGCGATGGACCAGCACTGGGGCCAATGGTCCCGGCCCAGGCCGGGATTGAGGTGGGGTGTCCTTCCGAACTCGCCCATCACCAGGACCACGGTCGAATCGTAGAGACCTCGCTCGCTGAGGTCGTCGATGAGGGCGGAAAGCGACCGGTCCAACGGCGGCGTCAGGCGGTCCCGGTGCCCCTCGTCGTTCTTGCTGTGGGTATCCCAGGAATTGCCGTGAAAACCGGCCGCGGTGACGAACCGGCTGCCGGCCTCCACCAGGCGCCTCGCCAGCAGCATGCTCTGTCCCACAGAATCGCGGCCATAAGCCTCGCGCGTCTTCTCCGATTCCTTGGAGAGGTCGAAGGCCTCCCGCACCTGGGGCGCCAGGATCATCTGCCACGCCTTGTCCATGAAGGCGTCCATGCTGGAGTGCTTCAGGCTCTCCACCCGGTTCCGGTAGATCCGGTCCACCGAGTCCAGGAACAGGCGGCGATTCTCCAGCACGGCCGGGCTCAGGGACTTGGGCAGGGTCAGGTTGGGGACGTGGAAATCCTCCTTCGCGGGGTCCGGGATGGTCATGGGCATGTAGTCCGGACCCAGGAAGGCGGAACGGAAGAAATCCTGGTATTGGCGGTTGCGCTCCCAGCGAGGGACGATGACGTAGGGAGGAAGTCCGTTGGAGGACCCCATCTCCTTGGCCACGATGGACCCCAGGCTGGGGAATTCCATGGCCGGATTGTGGCGGTGGCCGGTGATGGAGTAGTGGACCGCCTGGGGATGGTCGTTGCCGAACGACTTGATGGAACGGACCAGCGCCAGCTTGTCCATCCGCTTGGCCAGCCGGGGCAGCAGCTCCGAGATCTGGATGCCGTCGACGTTGGTGGAGATGGGCCGGAAGGAACTGTTGGTCTTGGGGTCCCAGGTGTCGATCTGGCTGGGGCCTCCCTCCAGCCAGACCAGAATGCAGGCGTTGGCCTTCGCGCCTGAAAGGTCCGCGCCGGCCGTCTTGAGAGCCGCCTCCAGCCGCAGATACTGGGTCAGATGGGCGCCCAGAAACCCCAGCGAACCGACCCGGATGAAATCACGCCGGCTCCAGTAACCTTGGGGTTGCCGCAGGCATCCGATCTGCTTCAACATGAATACACCGCTGTCTCCACTGTACACGTTAGGGCTGTAATTCCGCAACGTCAGTGGTTCTCGGCGAACTCCCGCGAACTGAGGACGGCCCACTGGAGATCTCGAAGGGCCTGCTCGCGGCTGGTCGTCCGCGCGATCAGACCCGAAAGCTCCTCCGACTCGGACGGTGTCGGAAACCGGGCAAAGGCGGCCAGGTAGAGATCTTCGACGATCTCCCCGTCCGACGCTCCCCGCCGGAACAGGTCGTAAACGCGCGACCCTTCCGTCCACAGCTTTTCGTTGTAGGTCGACCCCGCCAGGATGTGCAGCGCTTGGCTCAGCATCGGTTCCGAGTCCCGCTCCGGCACCGAAAAACGGGTGGGCCGGCCGTAGATATCCAAAAACGAAGAGGCGTAGACATCCGGTTCCTTCAGGTGAACCGCGCGGGTTCCCTTGGGAGCCGCGCCATCGGTCCTGACGCTGGCGAAGGCGGGCACGGGAAAATGCTCCGGAACGCCGGTGACGTCGCAGATGGCGTCGAGCAGGATTTCGGCCTCCAGGGGACGGGAAGGCGCGTGAGCGTAGATTGCCTGGCCGGCCGGTTGCGACCCTCGTGTGGTGCTGGAGAGTTGATAGGTCCTCGAGTTCACGATCAGCCGGAACAGTTGTTTCAGGTCGTAGCCGTTGTCGGCGAAGTGTTGGGCCAACTGCCTCAGCAGTTGGGGATGGGTGGGAGGATTGTTGCTCCGGAAATCGTCCACCGGCTCCACCAGGCCCCGGCCGAAGAAGTAGCTCCACATCCGGTTGACGGCGGCTTCCGCAAAGTAGGGATGGGAGGTGGCCCACTTGGCCAGCTCGCCGCGCGGGTAGTTCGTCGGAGTGTGCGCCACCCGGGTCCCGTCCAGCAACACCGGATCGACCACCTCCCCGGTGCGCGGGTGCAACACCCGCAGGTCCTTGGGACTGGGAACGTCGGCGGCCACTTCGGTCCCGTTGGGATGATCGAAAATGACCGATTCGGGATTGGCGCCCAGCTTGAACATGGAGCCGAAGAAGGCCGTCATTCCCCAGAACTGGTTCTGGGTCCAGCGTTCGTAGGGATGGTCATGGCATTGAGCGCAATCCAACCGGCGCCCCATGAAGACCCGGACCTGCTCGCCCATCATGTTCTCCGGGGGCGGCACCACCAGGTAGGGCAGATAGTGGCGGGACGGGGCGCTGTAACCCTGTGACGACATGCGCTCGCGGGCCACTTCGTCGTAGGGCCGGTTGCGCTCCACGGCGTCCCGGATCCACTCCCAGTACGACTGGCTCCACTTGGGATTGATGCCCAGGACGAAGACCGACACCCGGAACAGGTCGGCGAAACGGAAGGTCCAGTAGTCCACGTACTCGGGGGAATCCAGCAGGGCCTCCACCAGCTTCTCGCGCTTTCGCGGGTCCGGGTCCGCCAGGAACTCCTTGACCCGGGCCACCGGGGGGATCCGGCCGGTCAGGTCGAGGCAGACCCGCCGCAGGAACTCGGAATCGCTCGACAGCTCCGCGGGGACGATGTTGAAGCGGCGGAGCTTGGAGAAGATCCGTTCATCGATGAAATTTTGCGGCTGAAGGTCCGGATAGTCGGCCACCCGGTCCGCCACCACCCCGACGGTCCCCAGGACCTCTTGGCCCGCGCCCCGCACCAGGATCGCCGTCTCGCCTCCGTTGCGAGCCTTCACCAGGCCGCCGGGAGAAATTTCGGCCACGGAGCCGTGATTCACGTCGAACCGGACCCGTCTCGTGTAGTCCTCCACGCTTCCGTCCGACAGGTGGGCGCTCACCACCAGTTGCTGCTCTTCTCCCTGCCGCAGGACGGTCTCCCGTGGAAACAACTCCATCCGGACGGCCTTGACCCGTTTCGAGTCCTTCTCGCCGTAGGGGGAACCCCTTTGGACCCAGTCCAGGAGGAGGGCGTATTCCCTGGACTCCTGGTCGATTCTCGGGCCCCCGGCGTGGGGAACCTGCATTGTGGGTTTCTGCAACAGCAGGCTCTTGTCCGGTTCTTTCAGGTTGACACGGGGGATTTTCGGATCGCCGGGCTCGTCGGTGAGGACCTGGTACATTCCGCCCTGTACGATCCAGTCGTAGTCCTGCCGCGGGTGCGACGCGTTCATGGACAGCTTGAATCCACCCCGGCCCTTCAAGCCGGAGTGGCACTCCGTCTGGTTGCAGCCGCGTCGGGTCAGAATGGAGAGGACGTCCCGGGAGAAGTGAAACGGTCTCGTCCACCCCGAGTCCTCCACCCGCAGCCGGGACCTGGCTTCCAACTGCCCCACGACCGCCACCACCTCCGTTTCGCCGTCGCCGACGGCGGCGAAACGTCCCCGCTCCCCGGCCCGCGCGACCTTGGGGTCCGAGAGCGAAAACGACGCCTGGTCCGTCAGGTCCTTGCGGCTGCCGTCGGCCAGCGTCCCCGTCACGACGTATTGCTGGCTGGCGTTCCCGCCCCTCAGGGTCCGTTCTTCTGGATAGAGGTGCAGACTGACGACGGCAGCGTCGAACGAAGCTTCGGCCGCCGTCCCGGCGGAGGCGGAAGACGCACGCGCGTGGACCGTCGCTTCCGCGGGGAAAGCCACTACAGCCGCCAGACACACGGCCCACCGGAGGCCGCGCCATGCAATCCGACCAAGCGATTCCCAGACGGCTTTCATTCCCTCATTCCTCTCGGTTCGCTTCCCTCGTCGGGAGCACCATGACGAACAACTCCTTGACCGGGGTGACGGGGCCCAGAAGACCCTCCACCACGGGTTGAGCCGAGACCCGGACCTTGACCGGCCGGGGGGTCTCCGGCGCGTCGGGCGAGGCGACGAGCACGAACGTCGCCTTCTTGTTTTGGGCCACGTACCGTTCTTCCCGGCCCCGGTTGATGGCCAGCGGCGTGACCGGCTCGGTCTCGGTGGCGGTCACCGTCTCGACGCCGGGAGGAAGGCCCTCCACGGTGAGCATGATGGCGCCCTCGAAGCCCTCCTCCTGATCCGTGATCACACTCAGCCTGCCGGCCCGGCCCGCCTCCAGGTTCAGCACCTCGTTTTCGATGTGGACCTTCCCCATGTGGGGGACCTGGGGACGAACCATCACCCGGTACCTCATTTCCGCGTCCCCGTAGGTCGCCGTGATGTCACGGATTTCCAGCGTGAACTCGCCTGCCCTGGGGAAGGCATGGGTGGTCTTGGGATGAATCTGCTTCTGGATTTCAGAATTCGAGTTGAGGATGGAATGGACGTTGGTCAGAACCTCCACTCCGTCGGCATCGACGAGTTTCAGGTACGGGTTGAACAGCGGGACCGTCTTGCCGGGGGTCTCCACCTCCAGCACGATGCGGTCTCCCACCGCGGCGGAAAAACGGACGCGATGGATCTCGCCGGGACGCTGAATCACTCCCGTGAGCAGGGTGGGCAGAGTGATTCGGGCCGGCTCCGTTTCCGGCGGCTGCCCGCCGTCCAGAGAAACCACGGGGATGGGAGCGAAAGGATCGGGTTTCGCGCCGGGAGCGGATTCGCCCGTCTCGGAATCGGATTCTCCCTCCGGCCGGGAGGCCAGGGACGGCACGGCCCGGGTCCACAAGGTCTTCATGCGGTCGGTCGCCAACTTGCGGGTCCAACTGCGTTCCTCCCAATTCGCGGGAGCCGGGTCCGGACCCTGCGCGGAGCCGGCGGGCTCCCCTCGATCCTGCTCCGGGACGACCCGCAGTACGTAAGCGTGGTCGGGGCTGGCCGTGCCCATGAAACTGCTGACCCGGACGAAGTAGGTGCCCGCTTCATAGAACCGGTGGCTCAATGCCGGCTCGGCGCTCGACCCCGGATAGAAAACGTCTTCGTCGTTGAATGCGATTCGCCGGGTTCCCTTGGGATCGAACCAGCCGCCGGACCTCTCGTAGAGAGTGATGGCCGGGTCCAGAGCCGGACTGGAGACGACCTGGAACCGCAGAGTCGTCCCCGCCGGCGCGTGGAACGAGTAGTCGTCCACTTCGCCCCGCCGGGTGATCCGGCCGTGAACGGCCAGGGGATAACGCTTCAGGGCCTGGGCTCCGTCCGGAAGCTCATGAGCGCTCTCCGCTTCCATTTGAGTGGCTTCCCGGTGCACCCAGAAGGGGAGCGAGTTGGAGAGACCTCCTGGAGTCACGACACGCAACCGCCGCTCTCCGGGCTTTTCGTTCGGATCGATGGAGACCCGGAGGGACAGCCGATCCGCGCCGGATTCGGGCGACGTTTCGGTCCCGGCATTTTCCTCATCCTTCGCCTCGGCACTCACGATCTCGGCGTTCAGTCCCGGCGAGTCGAACCAGACCGCTCGCGCGGAAGCCAATTGCTCGCCCCGAACCGTGACCCGGACCTGAGCGCCGGGCCGTCCTCCCAGGGGAAAAAGGGAAGACAGGTTCGGCTCGGGAAGGGGTCCGGCGTTGCCGGAATTACCCGGAAGCGCGATGAAGACCGTCAGCAAGGCGGCCGACAGACCCCCGGAAGAGCGAAGCATGTCCGGGACTTGCAGACCTGTACCGCCGAATTTCACTTGGATGCGACCCCGCCGAAGCTTCTCTTTTCCGGCCGATTTTATTGATTCGTCCGGCCTTGAGTCAATTTGGCGGCGGTGTGGCCGATTGAAACATCGGACCCGCTCATTCGTTTTATGGGGATGTGTGGAGCGAGGAGAAACCCACAAGGCGAATGTCGGGAAACGGCGCCGACGCCTCATCGGGGGCCGGCGCGTCACCCAAGGAAGGAGCGAGTAACGTCATGAGCATCAAACAACCCAAGTTCTGGATCGTCGGGCTGCTGGGAGTCACCCTTCTGGGAGGCACCCTCGCCGCTCTCCACAATCAACAGGCCGGACCCGGGCGCAGGGCTTTCCGATCGGGTGGCCTTCCTGCCGAACGGGCGCTGAAGCGGCTGGGGTTGACCGAGGAGCAGATGGCCGAGGTCAAGAAGCTGCGAGAGAGCCACAAGGCCACCATGTCCTCTCTCCGGGAAAAGGGAGCCGGCATCCGGACCCAACTGCGGGAACAACTGGGGACGGACGAGTCTTCCGCCTCCCAGGTCGGCGAACTCGTCAAAGAGGGGCACGACGTGCGGCAGCAGATTCGGGAGGCGCGGCAAGCCATGCGGAAATCTTTTTCCGATCTGCTGACAGCGGAACAAAAGGAGAAGATCGGAAAAGCACGGGGGCGCGGGGCTCTCCGACGGTCCGCGCTGCCTCCCCACCGGGCTCTGAAACGGCTGGGCCTGACCGAGGAGCAGATGGCCGAGGTCAAGAAGCTGCGAGAGACCCACAAGGCCGCCATGTCCTCTCTCCGGGAGAAGGGCGCCGGCATCCGGACCCAACTGCGGGAACAACTGGAGATGGAGGAGTCTTCGCCCGCCAGGGTCGGTGAACTCGTCATCGAGGGGAGTGACGTGAGGCAGCAGATTCAGGAGGCGCATAAATCCGCGAGAGAGTCGTTCTCCGCGCTGCTGACGCCGGAACAGTTGAAGCAGATCGAGAAGTTCCGCGACCGGAGAGGGCGACCCGGAGCCCGCCGCGGACACCGCCCCGGCTGGAGACTATGATTCGAAGCCTGGTGGCCGCCGATCGACCGGTCGGCGGCCACCGGCCGAAGCCCGTCCCGCCTGCCCACGATCCCCTCCCTTCGAACCCCTCTTTTCACACTACGGCCTCGGCGATGGATCTACTGGCCGCACAAGGTATCGCGAGAGATCACCGGCAAGCGCCGCGGCCGTTTGTACGCGTACGACCGCTAACTTGCTATCCTCGGCGAAGGAGACGGGATTCCGTGACGCCAATACAGTTCGTGGAGGCTCTGCGCGAACTGAGTCTTGAGAACACCTTCAACCCGTATTCGGAGCGTTGCGTCCGGTACGACCGCGACGACGCGCCGCAGCTTCGTTGTACGACGCTGCATTCCATTTTGGAGGCAGCGGCGAAACGGGACGTCGATTTTCTCTGGATCGGCCGCGACCCCGGCCACCGGGGCGGGCGGCGGACGGGACTCGCCTTTACGGACGACGTCCACCTGCACGAGCACGCCGAACGCTGGGGCCTTTCGGTAAGGCGGCCGACAAGAGGCGAAAAAGTTTCTGAGCAGACCGCCACCGTCATCTGGAGGGCTCTCTCGCGAATCGAGTCATCGGTCTTCCTGTGGAATGTATTCCCCTTGCATCCGCACAGGCCGGGAAACCCCTTCAGCAACCGTCCTCACACCGCTGACGAGCGCAGAATCGGCGAGGAGTTTCTCGACGAACTCATCCGGCTCCTGCGGCCGCGCAGGCTGGTCGCCATCGGCAACGACGCGGCGAAAACGGCACGCCGCCTGGTCGATCGGAGGACGATCATTCAAGTGCGGCATCCCAGCCATGGAGGGCAGACGAAGTTTCTAACCCAGATCGACGGGCTGCACCAGTGGTGCAAGGGATGACTCCTTACGAACAGCGACTCATTCTTTCGACATTGAGAGGAGCCCCCCCCGGCATCCTATTAGTCAAAGGGATTTTGAAACTGTGGGATCAACGTGAAGACAATAACCGTGTCCGTGGACGATGAAACTTACCGGCTTTGCCGGATCAAGGCAGCAGAAGCAGGAACCTCGATCTCGGCACTGGTCCAGGCCGACTTGGTTCGACTGGCACAAGGCCGCATTTCCGAGAACCGATTTGACCGGCTATGTCGGCTGCAAGACGACTCATTAAAGTTGATCCACGCTCGCGGTGCCGGCTTGGACTCCGCCGACAACCTTGCACGGAATGCACTTTACGAGCGTAAGGGTAAGGGGGGACAAGAAAGTCCCCCCTCCAAGCGTTCCTAATGGAACTGCAGCGAGAAGAGGTCGCCGTCGCGGATTTCGATCTTCATTCGCACGGTCTGACCGGCCAGGGCAGACAGGTCGGAGCCGCCCTTCCACGTGACGGTCCGCTGTAGCTCGTCGCCGAAGATCAACTTGCAATCGTCCAGGCCAAAGCCCTCCAGGGGATCTCCCCGCTGGTCCTGGATCTCGACCCGGAGGCTCCCCGCGGCCGAGGTGGAGTAGTTCAGCGTGAGCCGGGAGCCTGAGAAGCGGAAGGGCCGGGTCCGGACCGATCCGCCCTCGAAGTTGCCCTGCAGCGAGACGAACCCGTCTTCCCGCAGCACGCCGCGCCGGATCTTGACCGTCTGGGTTCCGTAATTCTCCACGAAGTAAAGGGACATCTCCCCGTCGCCGGTGGGAACCAGCGTGGGTCCCACTTCGATGGCCCTGCCGTGCCAGTTCCGGATGTCCCGCCCGGGACGGATGAAGGCCTCGCGAAAATGGGTGAACGTGATGCCGTCCCGGCTGAACATGAAGACGATGTCCGAGAGGCCGGCGCAACCATAGATGCCCGGCACCTCCATGCTGGAGCAGTCGGGCTCGTTATAGAGAGCATGTGGGAGGCAGACGGTAGAATAACTGTATCTGACCTCGATCCGATTCGAGGTCGAGATTGCGGTGACCAGATCAGCAAACAGTCTTCGTAACTCCGTAGGGAGAATCGGAGCGTGAGATACATTTCGCGTCGTGCCTTGTCGCTCCTTCGGGCAGGCGTTGGTGATTCCGGCGTCCGTTTCCGGACCGGTCAGGAAGAGGCTGTTCGCCATGTCGTAGAGGGAAAAGGCCGGCTGTTAGTGGTCCAGAAAACAGGCTGGGGCAAGAGCTTCGTCTACTTCATTGCGACAATGCTCCTGCGTGAGGCGGGTTTGGGTCCGACACTACTCGTCAGTCCCCTGCTGGCGTTGATGCGAAACCAGATTTTGGCAGCGGAACGGATGGGAATCCGGGCCGAGACGATCAACTCAAACAATCGGGAACGTTGGAGCGAAGTAGAGGAAGCGGTCCGTCGCGATGAGACGGACATCCTTATCATTTCTCCGGAACGATTGGCCAACGAGAGGTTCTTACGGGAAGTGCTGTGGACGGTGGCGAACCGGGTCTCACTGCTCGTTATCGACGAAGCGCACTGCATATCGGACTGGGGTCATGATTTCCGTCCCCATTATCGTCTGATTGAAGGCATAGTCCGTACGCTACCGCCAAATCTCCGCCTATTGGCAACCACCGCGACGGCAAACGACCGTGTCATGGCCGACTTGGAAGACATTCTTGGACCGAATCTTGAGGTTTCACGGGGTGACCTTTCCCGCCCGTCACTCACCCTTCAGACCATCCGCCTGCCGAGCCAATCCGAGCGTCTCGCCTGGCTGGCCGATCAGTTGCGGTCGCTCTCCGGCAGCGGAATTGTCTATACGCTGACGGTTCGCGACGCCGAACTCGTGGCCTCCTGGCTCCGGTCACGCGGTCTCAACGTGGCCGCATACACGAGCAGATCCGGTGCGGGCCGACCGGAACTGGAGCAAGCCTTGCTCGACAACGAACTCAAGGCGCTGGTTGCAACAACGGCTCTAGGGATGGGATTCGATAAACCGGATCTGGCATTTGTAATTCACTACCAAGCCCCTGGCTCGGTCGTGGCCTACTACCAACAGGTCGGACGGGCGGGGCGGGCACTCAGAGCGGCATACGGGGTGCTCCTGAGCGGTCACGAGGATACGGAGATCGCAGACTATTTCATCAGAAGTGCTTTCCCGACCGAAAATGAGGTCGACGCGGTGGTCTCGGCACTGGAAGATGCTCCCGATGGCCTTTCGTTCCGCGAGATTCAAATGGCGGTTAACGTCAGTTACCGTCGAATAGAAAAAACCTTTCAACTACTTTCCCTGGAGTCGCCGGCGCCGATCGCCAAGCTGGGAGCGAAGTGGCAGCTCACGGCTGCAACCTTGAGTCAAGAGTTCTGGAATCGAGCGCGACGGCTCACTGACCTGCGGCATACTGAGCTAGCACAAATGCAGGAGTACATCGGACTGCCCTCCGGCCATATGGAGTTCCTGATCCGGTCCCTGGACGGCGAGTCCAAGAATGTTTTTTCGCCAAACCTCCCAAATTTATCCACGACAGTAGCACCGCAACGAGTTCGTGAGGCCGTTGCATTTTTGCGCCGCAATAGCCTGATCATTAGACCACGGCGGACTTGGCCACCAGGCAAGCGGATCGATCGCGATCATCAGGCAGAACGCGGCAGAGCGCTCAGTGCCTGGGCAGACGACGGCTGGGGGGATCTCGTACGGCAAGGAAAGTACGTAGACAACAGATTCTCCGACTCTCTCGTAGACGCTTGTGTTTCTCTGGTGCGACAGTGGCGGCCCGATCCGTTCCCGGAATGGGTCACCGCCGTTCCGTCCTACTGCCATCCGGACCTTGTTCCTGACTTCGCCCGGCGTCTCGCAGCAGCGCTCGGGCTTCCATTCCGCGTAACGATGGTAAAAAAAGAGGACCGTCCGGAACAGAAAACGATGGAAAACAGCGACAAGCAAGCGCGAAACATCGTTGGATCGGTGACAGTCGACAAAACCGCCATTCTCAAGAGCCCCGTGCTATTGATGGACGATATCGTGGACTCCCGATGGACCTTCACAGTTCTCACCTGGGAACTTCGCCGCCGCGGATGTGACGCTGTGTGGCCGCTCGCGCTCGCCGATGCCGGAGGAACACAATGAACGGGGATATGGATCTTTCCTTGAACACTAAGGCGATCCTACTATTGACTGCACCCCTCATCGCAGGTGGGGTCAGGGGTGGAGTGAAACCCCTCACAGCGGGTGAATACAACAAGCTTGCTGGTCGCCTCTATGCTCTTGGAGTCCAACCGGCCGACCTGTTGAAGAGCCACTCGGACTCTCTCTTGGACAACTGTAGCTCCGTGGCGGACACGTCCCGCCTCACGGCGCTAGTGGGCCGGGGATTCGCTCTGGCCCAGGCCGTGCGACGATGGCAGGCAAGAGCGATCTGGGTGGTTAGCCGTGCCGACGGCGAATACCCGCGGATGCTCAAAGAGCGATTGCGTAAAGACGCGCCGGCTGTGCTTTACGGATGTGGGAACAGAGAGATCATCGGAGCCCGCAGTGCCTTGGCCATCGTTGGATCGCGCAATGTCGACGAGCCGACTCTTCACTACGTCGAAGGCGTCTCCGCCCTTGCGGCCAGAGCAGGCTGCACCATCGTGTCGGGAGCGGCGCGAGGTGTGGATCAGGCCGCAATGAATGGCGTCTTGAAGGCTGGCGGATCAGCCGTGGGGGTGTTGGCGGGGAATCTTGAGAGAACGTCCATGAACCGAATGCATCGAAATCTGGTCTTGGAGGAACGGCTGGTGCTGGTCTCTCCGTACGATCCGGGAGCAAGGTTCAATGTGGGCCACGCGATGCAGAGAAACAAGGTGATCTACGCCTTGGCCAATGCCGCCTTGGTGGCCCATGCAGTCGTCAACAAGGGAGGAACCTGGGCGGGGGCCGTAGAGCAGCTGAGGAAATACTCCACGCCAGTTCACGTGCTCTCACGTGGGGATGCACATGACGCGCTGAAAGAGTTGCAGCGCCGAGGGGCGAAATCTTGGCCGAATCCGACGGATCCGGACGGATTCAAAAAGGTTCTCGCCAGTACGGATACGATGGTCCGCCCTTACCAACTCAAGCTTTCTTCTACCCGGCTGGCGACAGATCCTCACTTGGTTTCCGAACCGGCACCGTCAACCAGCGACGAACCCCGCCAATCCGGAAGCGCTTCCAAGGAACTCCTTCAGTCCATACGTTCTCTGATGCGACGTTTCCTTGCACATCCCAAGACGCCCGAGGAGGTTTCCAACGTCTTGAACGTCACCAAACCTCAAGCCGAGAATTGGCTGCAAAATCTGGTTGCAGATGGTGAATTGGAGAAAAGCACCCGGCCCGTGAAGTACGTTCATTCGACACACGGCCTAGTTCAGGAAGGACGATCCGGGGAGAGCATGGAACACATACAAACCAGCGGGACCGAATCCTATCGACCATCCGATGTGATTGAAGACTACGCGCAAGAATTGCACGATGTCGTGCGGCGTCTGATTCCTCGTGTCGTAGTCACACCCAAGACAGCACGCCAGGTATCTGTGGAACTCGGTGTCAGGGAATATCAGGCCCGGCAATGGCTGGATCGATTGGCTGGGGAGGAGGTCCTGGATAAACACACGAATCCCGTGACGTATATTCGTTCGACGGAACGCCTGTTTGAGGAGTGACTCCCGACCAAGGCCGGCGCCGTCACGAATTTCGGCTCGATACGGAGTCTCCAAGAACGAGTCTGAAGATCGCCTCAAGTCTCGCTGGAATGCCTCAGGTGAATTGCGCGAAGCAACCCGGTTCTGAGAAATAAGAAACGAATTCCAATCGCTCGGTCTTCGTCGCCAAGTTTGTCAGTCAGGAGTTCGGCGATTGGAAATCGCCGCTTGTCTGTTCGGCGGTTAGGAAACCGCCGCCCCATTCCTTTTTCTACCGGACATCCGCCGGACCGGGCCGGTGGGGGAGCTCCTAATGAAACTGCAGCGAGAAGAGGTCGCCGTCACGGATTTCGATCTTCATTCGCACGGTCTGACCGGCCAGGGTAGACAGGTCGGCGCCGCCCTTCCACTTGACGGTCCGCTGCAGCTCGTCGCCGAAGATCAACTTGCAATCGTCCAGGCCGTAGCCCTCCAGGGGATCTCCCCGCTGGTCCTGGATCTCGACCCGGAGGCTCCCCGCGGCCGAGGTGGAGTAGTTCAGCGTGAGCCGGGAGCCTGAGAAGCGGAAGGGCCGGGTCCGGACCGATCCGCCCTCGAAGTTGCCCTGCAGCGAGACGAACCCGTCTTCCCGCAGCACGCCGCGCCGGATCTTGACCGTCTGGGTTCCGTAATTCTCCACGAAGTAAAGGGACATCTCCCCGTCGCCGGTGGGAACCAGCGTGGGTCCCACTTCGATGGCCCTGCCGTGCCAGTTCCGGATGTCCCGCCCGGGACGGATGAAGGCCTCGCGAAAATAGGTGAACGTGATGCCGTCCCGGCTGAACATGAAGACGATGTCCGAGAGTCCGGCGCAACCGTAGATCCAGGTGATGCCCGGCACCTCCATGCTCGAACAATCGGGCGCGTTTGCCCAGGGCTCCATGTAGACATGGGGCCAATCCGGGTCGAAAACCCGCTCGGGCATGAACCGCTTGGGAAACATGACCATCAGGTCGGGTCTTCGATAGTACGGAGTGGCGGCGTTCTTGTAGAGATGCTCCTCGGGGGTGCTCCGGTACTGGAGATATTCGGGTTCCGACCAGTTCAGGAAGTCCTTGGAGACGAAGCGCCGGATGTCCCGGATCCTGGGCACCGTGAACTCTGTCCCCGAGGGCAATTGGGCCGTGACGTGGTAGAGCTCCTTGCGGACGGTCTTGGAGCCGTAAGGCACGCTTCCCCGCCGATACCAGCCCCGGGCATAGATGGCGTAGTGCCCGCGTCCCGGGTCCCAGAGGCCGATGTTGTGCGAGTCCAGCGCCCCGTCCTCCCAAGGCGGCTGCAGCAGCTTCTGCTCCCGGATCATGCGCCATCGAAGCCCGTCGGGAGAGACCAGGCCGTAAATGACGGGCCGGTCGTGGCCGGCGCCCGGCTCCTTTCCGGTGCAGATGGACTTGTAGCGCTCATCCGGCGGAGTCTCCGGGTTGGGGTCCTTGAAGATGGCGAGAGTGGAGCAGATGCCTCCCGGAATCGGCCAGACCAGGTTGTTTTTCCTGGAGCCCTTGAACTCGATGAGGTTCAGTTCCGGCTTGACCCAGTGAATGCCGTCGGCGCTCTCGGCATAGGCCCAGAGGTGGGGCCGCGAGGGGCCGCCCCCCCGGTACCACATCCGGTACCGGGAGCCGTCCTTCATGACGCTGGGGTCGTAAAGATAGAGTCCCTCCCAGGGACGATCCAGTTGGATGGCCACCTCCGCCGCTCGGGGACGGTGCAACTGCCGGTAAACGCCGTCCAGTGAATCCACCAGCCAGTCGTCCACGAAAAGCTGGAGGTCGGTGCCCACGTCACGCACTTCGACGTGTCCGGCACCACGCACCGAAACGGCCAGAAAAAGAGTGAAAATCGCTCGGAGGGTGACCTGCATGGCCAATATTCTCCATACTAACGGCGACTGCGTCCAGAGAGCGTCCGGCAACGTCCTGGAGGACCGGAAGGGAAGGATCGACTAGACCAATGAAAACCTTGTGCACGAAACTTACAACCGTCCTGATCTTGGCGGGATGCCCGCTTCTGGCGGGGGTGGAGATCGCCGTCGACACTTCCATGCCGCCGCCCGGCTGGGCGGTGATGCAACGGGAGCTGCTGCGCACCCAGGCGGCGGCTTGCAGGAAGTTCTACGAGAAATACTTCGATGATCGGGGATTCCTCATCTGCACCGTGCGATGGGGCGCCCTCGACGGTCCCGACGACGCCATCGAGAACCTCCGGGACTGGCCCATCCTTCATTCCTTGGGCGCCTCCGACGATGTCCGGCAGATGTACAAGAAAGCCTGGGAGGGCCACCTGCGGCAATACACCCTGGCCAAGACCACCGACGTGGAGTTCGCCCGCGACGGCATGTACTTCAAGGAATTCCACACCAAGATGGACTGGATCCACATCGGCGAAGGCCTGGTGGTCCTGGAGCAGCAGGCGCTCTCCGACCCGGAAGACGTCCTCTTCCAGCGCCGCATGCGCCGTTTCGCCGGCCTCTACATGAATGAGGACCCTGGGGCCCCGAACTACGACCCCGAGCACAAGGTCATCCGAAGCCTCTTCAACGGGAGCCGGGGACCGCTGCTGCGGGACGCGAGGCCCGTGGACTGGGCCGGAGACCCCATCGAGATCGAGAACCGCTTCAAGCCGCTCCATAGCGAAAAGAACTACCGGCTCATGCTGGAGCACTTCGAGGACTACACCGACATCGTCGGCGACCACCCGTTGAACCTGTTGTCCACCAGTCTGGCGACCCAGGCCTACATGCTGAACCACGAAGAGAAATACAAGAAGTGGGTCCTGGAGTACGTGGACGCCTGGATGGATCGGATGGAGGCCAACGGCGGGATCATGCCCTCCAAGGTGGGATTGGACGGCAAAGTCGGCGGCAAGAGCGGCAAGTGGTACGCCGGAGCCTATGGTTGGGGGTTCACGGTCCGGGTGCCCGACACCACCACCTACGTGAACCGCAACCAGCACGAGTACGGCCTCGTGGGTTTGACCAATGCGTTTCTGCTGACCGGCGACCGCAAGTACCTGGACGCCTGGCGGCGGCAGATGGACGTGGTCAACGCCAACTCCAAGGTGGAGGAGGGCCAGACGGTCTACCCCCAGATGTACGGCGATCAGGGCTGGTACGCCTACCGGCCTCAAAAGTACTCCGAGGGCGCTCTGGACTTGTTCTACTTCCTGATGGAGAAGAAGGAGCGCGCGCTCCTGCCGAAGCGCGGCTGGCTGGATTTCCTGGAGGGGAACGATCCGGGCTACCCCGAACGGGCAATGCAGGACGATTTCGTCACCATCCGGGACAAGATCGAGGCCATGGGCCGGGACGAAACCACTCCCGACACCCGATTGGCCGATGATCCCATGCGGTACAGTCCGGCCCGGGTCGGCTCCCTGGTCCACATCATGCTGGGCGGCCTGAACCACCTGGCGCACGAAACCCGTTTCCGCCTCACCCTGGTGAAGGACGCCCAGGACTACATCAATCGCGGCAAGGAACACCGGAAACGGATCGGCCACCTGGGAAGCCTGCTTCACGCCCGGCTGCGTTACTTCGACCCGGACCGGAGACGGCCCGGCATTCCCCGGGACGTAGCAGCCCTGGTGACGGAGTTGACTCCGGACAAGACCACGGTCACATTGGTCAACGTCAATCAGCTCGAGCCGCGAACCGTCATCGTCCAGGGTGGCTCCTACGGAGAGCACCAGTGCCTGTCCGCGACGGTGGAGGGAGAGGAGACGCCCATCGGCGCGCCGTTCTTTCAAGTTCGGCTGGGCCCGGGCGCCGGTGCGACTTTGGCCATCGCCATGAAGCGGTTCGCGAATCAGCCGACCCTGATGCCGCCCTGGCGCCGTTGAACCGGGATCCGGCGTCCAACCGGGGATTCCGGTCTACGTCAACCGACCCGGCGCGCCGCGGTTCTGCCCGCGGCAGATCTGCCGCGAACCGCCCGCTTCCGCTCCGCCAGTCTTCCGGCCCAGAGGACAGCCTGTATCAGGCTCTGGGGACTGGCTCGTCCGGTCCACGCAATGTCGAAGGCGGTCCCGTGCGCCACCGAGGTGCGCACCAGGGGAAGGCCCAGGGTCATGTGAATGCCCCGGTCGAAAGAGATCATCTTGAAGGGAACGTGGCCCTGATCGTGATACATGGTCACCACGGCCTGGTAGCGGGAACGGACCGAGGGGACGAAGAGCGTGTCGGCCGGCAAGGGGCCGTCCACCTCCATTCCCTCTCGCCGGGCCGCCTCCACCGCGGGCCGGATGACATGCTCTTCCTCGCCGGAACCGAAGAGCCCGCCCTCCCCCGCGTGGGGATTGAGTCCCGACACCGCCAGCCGCGGCGTCTCGCCGCGCAGGTTCACGACCGCATCCCGAGTCAGCCGAATGGCCTCCAGCACACGTGCCTTGGTGAGTTCCCTGGAGACCCTTTCGACCCCGACGTGCCCCGTGACCATGCTGACCCGCAGTTCGTCCGAAGCCAGCATCATGTAGACCGCTGGAGTACCGGTGGCGGCGGCCAGGTAGTCAGTATGCCCCGAAAACGGGATTCCGCCGGCCTGCAGGGCCTGCTTGTTGATGGGACCGGTGGCCAGGGCAGCAAATTCTCCGTTCATAGTCCTGGTGGCGGCCGCTTCCAGAAAACGGAAGCCGGCGCGGCCGCAAGACGCCTGGACCCGGCCGGGCCGGACTCGATAGGCCTCCAACCCACCCGGATCGACCACGGCGGGTGAGGATTCGGAAAGATCCGAGTGTCCCTGCTCCCCGGTCACGACCCGGTCCGGACCGGGAAGCCGGCAGGCGCGGGCGACGCGGTCCAGCACCTCCGCATTCCCGAACACGACCGGGACGCAACGCCTCAGCACCCGGGAGTCGGCCAGCAGCCGCAGACAGATCTCAGGCCCGATCCCGGCCGGATCTCCCATGGTGACCGCCACGCGGGGCCGCCGCTTGGAAGCTGCCATCTGCCTGCTCACGCCGTTCGCCCCCTCCTGCACCCATGTCGTTGACGCTCAACGGGTTTGGACCCTTGGAGGTCAATCCGGGTGAAACCGCAATCTGAGGATGATAGCAGCCCGTGGAAAAAGTCGTCACGGCATTCGACCGTTCCTGCAAGGGCGCGGACTGCTGGCAGAACGCCGGGAGTCACTGGCTCAGGTCCCGCGTGCGTCGGCGGTTCGCCACGCGGTCGCCGGAAGGGCCCAGAGCCTCCTCCGCACTCCGGCCCCAGAGGGTCTCGATCTCGGGATTGAGATCGTACATCCACCTCACCAGGTCTTCGGTGGAGGCGCGCCCTCTGGCCCGGGCGCGCCGGGAGACCTTCAGATGCGGGGACAAGGCCTGGGCCAGATCGGCGCTGAAGTAGACCGCGCCCCGATGAGAGAGATGATGCCCGTCCACGAACAGGCCCCGGTCGCCGTAGTCGCGCCTGGCGCGGAGGATATCCACCTTCTCCCGGGCCGCCAGTTCCTCCAGCCGGGCCTGGTTCCGGGACATGAGCGGATCGTGGACCCGGCGGAAGGTGTCGTGTACCGGCATGATGAGAAGCAGCGGCGTGATCCCCTGGTTGCGGCACGCCTCGAACAACCCCACCAGGTTCTCCTCGTCCAGAGGAGTCTCCTCGTCGAAGCGGGCGCGTTTCGTGAATTCCCCGGACATGTGTCCGCCGTAGGGTTGCGGGCCCCAGCCGCAGGCGGTCTTGAATCCCGAGCGCCGCTCCAAATCCTTGAAGTGAACCGGAGTGGCCCTGGGGTCCCGCGCATCCCGGTAGCAGTCGTCCAGGAACCAGCAGCTCAGATCGGGAAGCAGCTCCTGCTCGATCAGGTCCTGCCGGTAGCGGAACAGGGCGAACCGGTAGGAGAGGAAGCGGGTGACGAAACCCTCGACGGCATCGCCGCCCGAGGCTGGCGCGTGTTCCAACCGATAGGCCAGAGACTCCCGGTAACGGTCGATCAGCTTCCAGAGCTTGCGCTTCTCGAGAGGCCAGTCGGGACTCACCCCGAAGACCAGGAAGTCGGGACGGACCTCGATGTCCAGGAGATGGGGAAGAAACGCCTCCCGGGCGAAACGGGCCACTTGGGAGCCGGTGCCGAAGTTGAACAGCGTCTGGTGCGGGACTCCCAGGGTGCGGGCCACGACTTCGGGGACAATGCCGTTCTTGGTGCGCGAGTCGCCGGTGAAGATGACCTTGGGAGGGTCCGGATAGGCCCGGAGCAGCGCGTTCCGGCGGGTCACCCGGGGGTCGTGGTAGGGCAGAAGCTCCATGTCGAACTGGGGCAGAATCAGCAGCCTCCGATTCATCTCCAACAGAATGAAGTCGGCCGCGATCAGCGTCAGCGCCAGGCCCAGCAGTATTTTGAGGAGGCGCTTGGCGAGGCCGGGCAGATCCCTGTTCCGGCCTCTGACCGTCCTCGCCAACGGATCTACAACCATATGGCTCCTTCGCTTCAATTATATCCTGCCCCTCAAGCCCTTCCGCCGGGACCGGGAGATCAGAATTGAAAGTAAATGAAACTCGCCTGCCCCCCGGCAAACAGATAGAGCACCAGCAGACCTCCCAACATGATCCAGCTCCAGCCCAAGGTTCGCGATGACGCCAGCCGGCGGGAAAGGCGGCCCATCCGGTAGCTGAGGAGATGGATCAAGGCGAACGCCGCCATCAGGAAAAGGGGCAAGGGGTGGCTGTCGATCAGTGCCGAGAGCCCGGCGGTGTTGAAGTCCCAAAAGATCATCTTCCTGACGTAGAAAGACAGCGTGCCCAGGTCCGGGAGAATGAAGATGAGCCAGCCGATGCAGGTGAGATAGAAGGTCCCCAGGATCTTCAGGGGATTCCAGATTCCGGACCCGGATGCCGGCCGCCGCCAGATCAGGAGCTTGTGGACGATGAGCAGAATCCCCTGGTACAGGCCCCAGAGCACGAAGTGCCACGCGGCGCCGTGCCAGAGTCCGCCCAGGAGCATGGTCACCATCAGGTTCACCAGTTGCCGCGGCCGGCCCTTCCGGTTTCCGCCCAGGGGAATGTAGAGGTAGTCCCGGAGCCAACTGGAAAGGCTGATGTGCCACCGTTTCCAGAACTCGGTGATGTTGTGCGAGAAGTAGGGAAAGTCGAAGTTGTCCGGAAAACGAAAGCCCATGACCCGGGCCGAACCGATGGCGATGTCGGTGTACCCCGAGAAGTCGCAATAGATCTGGATGGCGAAGGCAACGATGCCCAGAAACACCCAGAGGGAGTCGTGTGTCAGATCCCCGTGGAAGACCGTTTCGACGAATCCCGACAGGTTGTCGGCCACGCAGACCTTCTTGATGAGCCCGTACAGGATCAACGTCGATCCGAAACGGATCCGGTCCCAGTTGACCATGGGCATCCGGACGAGCTGCGGCAGGAAATGGCGTGCCCGGACTATGGGACCGGCCACCAACTGGGGAAAGAAGGAGACGTAGAGAGCGAACTGCCGGATGGAGTCCACAGGCTTCAGCTTGCCGAAGTAGATGTCGAGCGTGTAGCTCATGCTCTGGAAGGTGTAGAAGGAGATGCCGATGGGCAGGAAGATCTCCCATCCCGGGAGCCGTACCCCGAAGCCCAGGCTGCCGAAGAGGGTCTCCACACTGGCGAGAGCGAAATTGGTGTATTTGAAATAGGCCAGGACCCCCAGGTTGCCGGCGATGCTGACGGCCAGGAGGATCCGGCGCGTCCGCAAGCGGGTCGAATTCCCGATGGCCCGCCCGCAGTAGAAGTCGAGGAAGCTGGAATAGAGGAGCAGCAGGACGTACCAGGTCGACGACACCCAATAGAAGTAGTAGCTGGCCAGCAGCAGGAACAGGTGCTGGAACCGGCGCCTGCGGACCGCGTCTACGACGAGGAGCACCAGCAGGAAGAAAAGGATGTAGTGGAAGCTGTTGAAGAGCATTTCAGCCGGCGGCGGGAATCACGGGATGCCGGGCCAGACTTCCATGGGATCGGTGGACCGGACCACATGCATTCCGGCGCCGGAGAACCGGCGGAAGGCGGCCGCGGCGTCCTCCGTGTAGTCGACGACGCCCGGCACCACCACCGGCGAGGTGCAGTCCTCCAGCAGGTAGACCCTCCCGGCGAAATCCTCCGGACCGGCCGAGCACTCCTCCAGGAGATGGTCGACGGTCCAGGCCACGCAATGGCTCTTGGCCTGTCCCGCCACGATCACCACGTCGAACGACCGGAGCGACTCCAGCAGGGTCCGGTTCTTCTCGCCGATGGGTGCGCCGTCGGCCCCCTCCATCACTTCCGGACCCAGAACCGAGTAATGCTCGGTCAATGGCGAGTCTCCCTTGACCTGGAAATCGGGCTGGCTCTGGCGGCAGACGCTGTGAAAAAAGACCGCCTCCTCCAATGACGACGCCAGGGCGTGACCGATCCCGCCCAACATCCCGTGGTAGGGCCAGACGGTGAGCTGATACTGCCCTTCCGCCTGAAGCCGGCTGACGTAGTGGAGGAGATGAGCCTGCCCGGTCTCCCCATCCATTCCGACCTGGGAGCAGGCGACCGGATTGATCCGCCAGATGCCCCGCCTCACGTCCTCGGCCGAGATGACGGTGTACGGCTCGGGGTGCTCTCCGGCCTCGTCGATCAGAAACAGGGGATGGAAGATCTGCACCGGACGGTGCGTGTCCATGGTCGGACAGATCCGGGTGATGACGCCCAGATTCCGATAGATGAACCGGCACAGCCGAAGGTTGTCCTCCACCGCCGCGCGTCCGGACGCTCCCCCCACGAAGAGCTCGAACCCGGGAATGCAGAAGGTGTTCTGTACGTCCACGGCCACCAGGCAGATCCGTATCCGGTCCTGGGCCGCAGGCGTGACGCCGTAGCGGATTCTCCACTCCGCCGCTTCCCGGGCTCTCTCCTGATAGGGAACGCGCCAGACCTCATCGACCCGGTCTGGATCGAAGTGGGGGGGAACCGGAAGCTGGGGCCGGGGCATGTGAGCGGTTTCAGCGATTGTAACCGGTCTCTTCGTACCACTGGGCGTTGATCTCGAGGTAGTGATCCCACTCCTCGGGAACTTCGTCGTCCGGGAAGATGGCCTCTACCGGGCACTCGGGCACACAGGCGCCGCAATCGATGCACTCCACCGGATCGATGTAGAGCATGGTGGCATCGGTGAACTCGACTTCATCCGCGCGCGGATGGATGCAATCAACCGGACAGGAGTCCACGCAGGCCGTGTCCTTGGTTCCGATACAGGGCTCAGCAATGACGAAGGTCATGATCTCCTCCCTCGTAGATCCTATCCAATTTAACGAAAAAAGAACCCAGGTCAAGCGGACGGGCGGCGATTTCCAACCGCCGGACGGGAACGGCGCCTTCCAACCGCCGGGCGCCCCGACGACAACGTGTCAAGAAGGGAATGGGCGACTGGAGTGTCGTCCCTCCCCCCCGGCTAATGCGGTGTCGAGTCGTGTCGCGGACTGCTAGAATATCCCGCAGTGAATCGCACCGAACGCCTACTGGACTTGATCGCCTACCTCCTCAACTCCAGCGAGCCGGTCTCCTGGAGAGAGATCAAGAACCACTTCCCGGAGGACTATGCCCGGGGCGTCGAGGAGTCGAATCAGCGAAAATTCGAGCGGGACAAGGCCGAACTCATCACTCTCGGGATTCCCATCGACTACAAGAGCGGGCCCGAGGTGTCCAAAGACGGCTACGCCATCCGTGAGGACAAGCTCTTCCTTCGCGAAATCGAGTTCAATCCCACAGAGTCTTCCTTGCTGATGCTCTCGGCCGACGCCGTCCGCGACAATTTGAACTTCCCCTACCAGCCCCAGTTGAAATCCGCCCTCTACAAGATCATCAGCGTCAGTCAGGTCACCCCTCCCCCGCCCGAATTGAAGATCTCCTTCCCCAAGGGGGGAGTCACCGGCAAATGGCCGAACTTGGTGCACCAGATCCGGGAAGCGTTGGAGCGAAAGAAGAGTATTGAGATCGAGTACTACGCCTTCTCCACTCGCGAGACGACCCGGCGCAAAGTCGATCCCTACGGCCTGATTCTACGGAAGGGCAACTGGACGCTTGTGGGTTGGGACCACCTGCGGCAGGGGCTTCGTTGCTTCGTCCTCTCGCGCATGAGCGAGGTCATCGTCAACCGGAGGCGTCCGGGGAGTCCCGACTACACGATTCCCAGTGATTTCTCCCTGAAGCCGTATCAGAATCAGCAGCCCTGGGAACTCGCCATCCATGAGCCGGTTCGGGTTTCGGTGGAGGTTTCCGAGCATCGGCTTCCCGAACTGCTCCCCCAGTTGACTCGCGCCGTTCCCACGGGTGAGAACCGATTCGACATCGAAGTGACCCACCGCTCCGGCTTCATCTCCTGGATTCTGGAATTGAAGACCGATGCCCGGGTGCTGGCTCCGGCGGAGATGCGAAACGAGATCGCCCGGACGCTTCGCAATCTGTTATGAACGTCGCCGACCGGATCAACCGCATTCTCCTGATCATGAGCTACGTCTCCCAGAACCAGGGAATCTGGTTGGACGATCTCGCCAAAAAGGTGGAGATGCGCCCCCAAGACCTGCTGAAGGAGATGGAATTCATGCTCCTCATCGGCAAGCCTCCGTTTCGGCCCGACGACTACGTGGACATCTACGTGGAAGACCGTCGCGTCTTCATCGAGTTCGACCAGATGTTGAACCGCCCCCTGCGCTTTACCCGGTCCGAAGCCGTGGCGTTGCTGGTCTCTCTCCAGTTGCTGGACCCGGAAGTCGATCCTCGTGCCGTCAGATCGCTGAAGAGCAAGATCCAACAGGCCATCTCCCACTCGGAGGACTCCCGTTTCCGGATCGAGAATCGGGTCGTCGTGGACCGGCCGTCCCGACCCGTCTCCGAACACTTTGCGCTCTTGCGCCAAGCCGTCGAGGAACACTTCAAGGTGCGGATCGACTACTATTCCCTGACCCGGAACGAAACCTTGAGCCGCAACGTTCGCCCCTACCATCTGACCAAGCGCCTGGGCTACTGGTACCTGGAGGGCTATTGCGAACTCCGGCGTGACGTGCGGACCTTCAAGTTCGACCGGGTCCTGTCGGTGGACCTGTTGAACGACTCCTTCTCCCCCCCCGAGGGCGCGGACGTGCGCGGGGTCGGAAACAACTTCCTTCGGTTCCCCGGAGATCGCAAGATGCGCGTCTATTTCGACGCGGACGCGGCTCCCTGGATCAAGGAGCAATGGGGCGATTCGGTGGAACCGGCAGAGGACGGGGGAGTGGTCCTTACCCTGGAGAGTGAAACCCTGGAGTTCCCTTCCCGCCTGGTCTTGAGCAACGCCCCTCACGCCCGGCCCTTGAGCCCTCCCGAATTGATCGAGAAGGTCCAAAGGGATGCCAGAAGGGTACTGGCCCTGTACGATGCGCCGGTCTCGGCTTCATGAATGTGGACTGATGACCGGCATGCACTCGGCGGCCCAGCGGGAATTGCGGGGCGGAAGGCAACCCAAACAAGGATGGAGAGCGTCATCATGAATAAAACAGCGCGAAGAGGCGTGGTGCCGATCGGTATGGTTTTCCTGGCTCTGTCCTGCGGACCGGTTTCCGACGAGGTCGACTCGACCGGACCCGAAGGGGCAATGGAGGCCGATACCGGTCTGGCGGCGGCCGCCATTCTCCATCCCACCGAAGGAAACGACACCGAAGGAATCGTCGCCTTCGAGGAGATGGGTGGTGGAATCCACGTCATGGCTCACGTGACCGGACTGTCGCCGGGGCGATACGGCCTGCACGTGAACGAGGTGGGCGATTGCAGCTCGGGGGACGGAGCCGGCGCGGGCGCAATTTTCGACCCCGAAGGATCCGGCTCCGGGAATCCCGCCGGTCAATTGGGCGAGATCGAAGCCGACGAAAGCGGAATGGCGCACTTCATGACCGACGTTCACCAGATCGCCTTGTCGGAGGGGCCTCGATCGGTGGTCGGACGCTCGGTGGTCATCATGACGGCCGGAGGAGAGACCGTCGCAACCTTGGCTTGCGGCGTCATCGAACCGCAGGCGCCCGGCGCCATGCGCGAGGGTTCCGGATACTGATCTCGAACTTCCCGTAGACCAGGCCGGCTCCGGAGAATCCGACCGGCTCCGCAACCGCCCGAATGCTCCGCCTCGGGCGTTCAGTCCGAGACTTTGAACTCAGCCGTCAACCTCTTGTTGCCCCAGTCCGCCCTCAATCTGGCCCCGCCCGTGTCCTGCCCGTATCTGCTGCGGAGGAGATAGATGGTGAACGTCTCCACGTTGGCGTCGACGACTTCCGTCTTGATGGGAACCACCAACTCGCCTCCATTCAAGAGCAACTCCCACTGGTCGGGGCCGATGCACTTGGCCTGCAGCTTGTAATCGCCAGCGGGAATCGAGACTCCGCCGGAGACGAGATTCGCTTCCGTCTTCATGGTGGTGGGCGCGTTCATGCCCATGCGCCAGACCATTTCCGGTTTGGCCATGCCCAGCATGTCGCGGCCCCGCAAAGAGGGACGCCCATACTCGATGGAGACCTTCTTCCCCTTCAAGGTCACCTCGGCGGTCCCGCGGAGATCCTCCTGGGCCTCCAGAGAGAACTGAGTCATAAGAACTGCTGCAATGACGAGAGCTTTCTTCATGGATCTTCTCCTCGATTGATTCCTTGGTGGAACGTGCCCACTCGACCCGGCGCCGGCGGCCGCCGCAGGTTATTGGACGCGCAGAATCACACAACATTTTTGGGCCGGCGTCAATTCGAGCCGAGGACACCATCGACCTGACCGGCACTGACGTTGACGGACGAGAATCCGGCAGAATATGTTCGACCAGGGTTGACCAACTTCGGAGTTGGACATGGCTACGACGGTCTACAATCTAAACGAAGCCAATTCGCCTCTCTCCCGGCTCGTCGATCGGGCTGCCGGAGGAGAGGAAATCATCATCGCCAGGTCCGGAAAGCCCGTAGCTCGTCTGGGGCCCCTCCGGCAGAGAGCCGCTCCGCGGCAACCTGGAGGCTGGGAAGGCCGCGCTTACATCTCGGAAGACTTTGACGAGCCCCTGCCGCCGGAGATCCTGCCGTCTTTCGAAGGACAGGAATGAACTCGGAAAAACAGACTGTCCCCTTTGTTCGCTTCCCCATCCTCTGGGTTTGATCCCCGGTCCCGGAACGGCTTTCCGTGGATGGCCGGCCCGGCCGAATCCAGGATCCGGAAAACCGAGGTCATCCGTCATGGAGCGGGCAGCAGGCATTCCGTCGAGATCACAACTTCCAACCGGAACGGTATTCCTTGCGCAGCAGCGCATTGGCCTCGGGAGAATTGGCGACCCGCAGGTTGTCCGCGTCCCAGTCGAGTTTGGCTCCGGTGCGGTAGGCAACGGCGCCCAGGTTGACCGCCTCCGAGATGGGACCGGAATAGCCGAAATGGCAGCTCGTCGGACTCCCGGATTTGCAAGCGGCAATCCACTCGGCGCGATGGCCGACTTCAGACGTTCGCCGCCACGATTCGTGGTGCTTGTAGGCGGCCATCCACTCCGGGCGGCGGCCGATTTCCGCGCCGATGGACGGGGGAATGCTCGGCTTGGGCGGCACGAAGCCCTTGAACTTCTCCGCAGGCCAGAGCATCCGCTGCGGGTAGTTCACCAGCAGCATTCCTTCGGTCCCCACGAAGACGCCCCAGGGCCAGTCGGGGAAGTCGTTTTCCGCAAAAACCGGCGGCGGCTGACTGCCTTGGGTCCAGGTCAGGGTCACCGGCGGCATCTCGCCGCGCGCGGGGAACCGGTAACGGACATGGAGCCGCTCGGGAACCGTCTCAGGATGCGGTGGCGGACCCTCCGCCTCCACCGAGTCGGGATAGCGGAGCTTCAGAGCCCAGAAGGCCAAGTTGAAGAAATGGGTGGCGGCGTTGCCCAGACTGCCGGTGCCGAAATCCCACCAGCGCTGCCAGTTGCCGCCGCAACCCCGGGAATAGGTGGGGTGATAGGCGCGGTAAGGAGCCGCCCCCAGGAAAAGGTCCCAATGAAGCCCTTCGGGGACAGGTGGAGTCTCGGTCGGACGGTCAATCGGCTTGCGTCCCGAGCGGACCCAAATATGGCAACTCTTCACCGTACCGATGGCTCCGCCGCGGACCAATTCGACGATGCGGCGGTAGTTGCCCGAAGCGTGGATCTGGGTTCCCAACTGGGTCGCCACCTGCTGCTCGGCGGCCACCTTGGCCAGCATACGGGCCTCGAAGACCGAAATGGCTCCCGGCTTCTCGCAGTAGACGTGCTTGCCGCGCCGCATGGCCGCAACACTGGCCGGAGCATGGGTGTGGTCCGGCGTGCTCACCACCACGGCGTCGATCTGGCGGTCCAGCTCGTCGAGCATCTGCCGGTAATCGTGGAACTTCTTAGCTTGTCCATAGCGGGCGAGGGCGTGCCCGGGAGGATTCCGGCGCCTCGGAGCCGAAGCTGCCGCCGACCGTTCGTCAGTGTCGCAGAGAGCTATGATGTTCTCCCCGGTCATCTCCGGCTGCGAAGCCGGCTTGATTCTCATGCCCGTCACATACTCCACGTTCTCCCCCGCCATGTGGGCGAGGTTCCACGCTCCCATGCCACCGACGCCGACAGCGGCGATATTGAGCTTTTCGTTGGCAGGGTAGCCCCACACCGAACGGCTGTCGCGAAGAATCACGAAGCCCGCCGCAGCGCGGCCCGCAGTGCCGAGAAAACGTCGCCGTTTCAACTGGTTGGCCACTATTCCTCCTCCATCAGCATCCGGCCGTTCCGAATGCGGACCCGAATCTCGAGATTACATTCTCCCCGGAGTTCGAAACAGGCAGTCCCCTTCCGGTTTCCCTTTGAGTTCACAACGTCCAACCGGAACGGTATTTCTTTCGCAGCAGCGCGTCGGCCTCCGGAGAGTTGGCGACCCGCAGGTTGTCCGCGTCCCAGTCGAGTTTGGCGCCGGTGCGATAGGCGACGCTCCCCAGCATGACCGCCTCCGAGATGGGGCCGGAAGCGCCGAAGTTGCAGCCCGTCGGGCTCCCGGTTTTGCAGGCGGCGATCCACTCGGCGCGATGGCCGACTTCAGCCGTCCGACGCCAGTCCGGGTGGTTCTTGTACGCGGCTACCCATGGAGCGCGAAGGCCGATCTCCGCACCGATGGAAGGCGGGATGCTCGGTTTGGGCGGCTCGAAGTGTGCGAACTTTTTCTCAGGCCAGAGCATCCGCTGCCCGTAGCTTGCCAGCAGCATTCCCTCGGTGCCCACAAAAACGCCCCAGGCCCATTTGGGGAAGTCGTTCTCCGCAAACACCGGCGGCGGCTGACTTCCATGTGTCCAGGTCAGGGTGACCGGCGGCATCTCTCCGCGGGCCGGGAACCGGTAGCGGACATGAAGCTGCCCGGGTGCCGTCTCTGGGTGCGGTGGCGGCCCCTGGGCCTCCACCGAGACCGGATAGCGGAGATCCAATGCGCGGAAGGCCGGTGTCAGGTAGTGGCAACCCATGTTGCCGAAGCTGCCGGAGCCGAAATCCCACCACCGATGCCAGTTGCCGCCGCAACCGCGGGAATAGGTGGGGTGGTAGGGACGGTAAGGCGCCGGCCCCAGGAAGAGATCCCAATGAAGCCCTTTGGGGACGGGTGGCGTCTCGGCCGGGCGGTCACTCGCGCCGCGTCCCGAGCGGAGCCAGATGTGGCACTCCTCCACCGCGCCGATGGCTCCGGCGCGGATCAGTTCGACGACGCGGCGGTGGTTGTCCGAGGCGTGCATCTGGGTTCCCAATTGCGTCGCCACCTGCTGCTCGGCGGCCACCTTGGCCATCATGCGAGCCTCGAAGACCGAATCGGCGCCCGGCTTCTCGCAGTAGACGTGCTTCCCGCGCCGCATCGCCGCAACACTCGCCGGAGCGTGGTTGTGGTTCGGAGTGCTCACGACCACGGCATCGATCTGGCGATCCAACTCGTCGAGCATCCTCCGGTAATCGTTGAATTTCCTGGCTCGTCCATAGCGGGCGAAGGCGTGGCTCGGAGGATTCCGGCGTCCTGGAGTCAATTCGGCCACCGACCGCTCGTCCGTGTCGCAGAGAGCTACGATGTTCTCCCCGGTCATTTCCGGCTGTGAATCCGGCTTGACTCTCATGCCCGACCGGAACTCCACGTTCTCCCCCGCTATGTGGACGAGGTTCCATCCTCCCATTCCGCCGGCGCCGATAACGGCGACGTCGAGCTTCTCATTGGCCGGGTAGCCCCAGACCGAACGGCTGTTGGGGAGAATCACCAACCCCGCCGCTGCACGGCCCGTAGTGCTGAGAAAACGCCGGCGCTTCCACTGATTCGTCATTTTTCCTTCTCCATAAGCATCTGGCTGTTCCGTGAGAACTGACTTGGACGACTCGGCAATATTGCTCCAACGTCCGAACCTGGGTCAATGGGTTTCGACTTTACTTGACAGCATCGCCGGGGATCTGCCAGTTCTTCCACGTGCAGGCCCGGCACCTGATCCTCCTCGGCATGGTGATCGCCGCGTCGGTCCCTGCCTGCAAAACGGAGACCGGCACCCGCCAGGATCGTCCCAACATCATCCTGATCCTGGCGGACGATCTCGGCTACGAAACTCTGGGCGCCTACGGCGGCCGCTCCTACTCGACGCCGATGCTGGACCGCCTCGCCCACCAGGGGATTCGCTTCGACCACGCCTATTCCCAGCCGCTCTGCACCAACACCCGCGTGCAATTGATGACGGGGCGCTATCAGCACCGTTACTGGCAAGGCTTCGGAATCCTGCCGAAAAGGGAGCGGACGTTCGGCCATCTGATTCAGGAGGCGGGCTACCGGACGCTGATCTCCGGCAAATGGCAACTGCACAGCTACGATCCGGTGGACTATCCCGGGGCGGCGGTGAGACGGGGGACCGGGATGCGGGGCGCCGATTCGGGATTCGACGAATACCTGCTCTGGCATGCCTGGCACACCGAGGACAAGGGATCGCGGTACGCGGACCCCACTTACGACCTCAATGGCAAGCTGGTCCGGGAGCAGACGGGGGCTTACGGGCCGGACCTCTTCGTGGAATACATCAACGATTTCGTAGAGCGGAACCGGGACGGCCCGTTCTTTGTGTACTACCCAATGGCGCTCCCGCACGACCCCTTCGTACCCACTCCCGACAGCCCCCAATGGCGGGAGGACTCCCGGCGCCACGAGCAGGACAAGGCCTACTTTGCCGACATGGTCGCCTACATGGACAAGCTGGTCGGTAGTATCGTGGCCAACCTGGACCGGCTCGACCTGCGCCGGCGGACTCTGGTCCTGTTCTACGCGGACAACGGCACCCACAGGATGATTACTTCCCAGCTTGGAGACCGGACGATCCGTGGAGGCAAGGGAAAGACCACCGATGCCGGAACCCGAGTCCCGATGATCGCCAGTTGGCCCGGCACCGTTCCGGCCGGCGTGGTCTCACAGGATCTCATCGACTCGGTGGATATCTATCCGACTTTGGCGGAACTGGCAGGCTACCGGCTTCCGGACGAGCCCCTGATCGACGGCGCCAGCTTCGCGGATCGCTTGTTGGGCCGTAACGGCCGTTCCCGCGACTGGGTCTTCATGCACTTCGAGCCGAGGCCGGGATGGGACAAGGACAAGTACTCGCAACTCACGTTCGTACGCGATCGGCGATACAAGCTGTACGGCAACGGGGAACTCTACGACGTCGAATCCGATGTGCTGGAAGCCATCCCCATTCCGGTGTCACAACGCAACGAGGAACAGCGGCGGATCACCGGGAAGTTTCAGGCCGTAATGGACAGGCTCGAGGGCCGGGAGTAGTGAACGGGGAACGCCGTCCGCCTGCGTTTTGCGACCAAGAATTCGGATCTCTTCCCGATCCGGTTCGGGAAGGCCCGGACAACAGGCGGCTGACGAGGCCGAATGGGATGTTCCCTTTTTGGCACGGGTTCCTTCAACCTGGAGGATGGACGATGAGAACGAGAATTTTGGCTGTCGTGGCGTGTCTCCTGACGGTTTCCCCGGGTGCGGCGCCCCCCGCGGAGCAAAGCCAAACCGAGGCGCCCGTGGAGATCGGCACCCGATTGGAACTCTTCGTCGATCACTACCTGATCGATCGGCTGGAAGGAGCGCGCCTGACGCTGGGACGCCCCGAGCCGGCGGGAACCGTCCTGAAGGCGGACCAGCCCTGGGAGGGCCCCTTCAATTTCGGATACGAGGTGATCCGCGACGGCGGCATCTATCGCCTGTTTTACCGGGGCTGGTCCGAAGACGATTCAGTAGTCGTCTGCTACGCCGAGAGCCGCGACGGCGTCCGCTGGGATAAACCCAATCTGGGACTCGTGGACGTGGCGGGCACCCGGGAGAACAACGTCGTCGCCCTGATGGACGAAACCGGCCTCAGTCCGCTGTCCAGCCTCTATCCCTTCGTCGACTCCCGCCCCGGCGTGCCGGCCTCCGAGCGCGTGAAGGGAATCCGCGCCATCCTCCAGTCCAAGGAACCCTTCCTCATGCACGTCTACCTGTACGGTTCCAAGGACTGGTTCCGGTGGAGCCGGTTGCGAGAGGAGCCCATCATCGCGACCGGAATCCGCAACGCCTTCGACGCTTCCAACTATTTCTTCTGGTCACAGACGGAAGGACTCTACGTCTGCTATTTCCGCTACATGGTCAGCCGGCCCACCGGCTCTTCTGCGGCAGGAATCCGGTCCGTTCAGCGCGCCACCTCCCGGGACCTGATCCACTGGTCCGAGCCGAAGGGGATGACCTACAGCGATACCGGGACCGCCATACCCTCCGACCACCTGTACACCAACAACACGGAGCCCTATTTTCGAGCCCCCCATCTCTACGTGGGTCTGGCCGCCCGTTTCATGAGCGGCCGGCGCGTCGTGACCGACGCCCAGTTGGACCGGATGCAGATGGCGTCACAAGGGGGGAATGTCTACTACGGGGACTGTTCGGACGCGGTCCTCTTGACGACCCGGCCCGGGACCACCCGGTTCGACCGGACCTTTCCGGAGGCCCTGGTGCGGCCGGGGCCGGGGCCGGAGAACTGGATCTCCCGGACCAACTATCCGCTCAAGGGAGTCGTGCAGACGGGACCCGCGGAGATGTCTTTCTTCGTGAGCCGGCACTATGCCCAACCTTCCTGGCACATCGAGCGCTTGACCCTGCGCCTGGATGGATTCAGCTCGGTTCGGGCTCCCTACCAGGGAGGCGAGATGCTCACGAAACCCCTAGTCTTTTCGGGAAAACAGTTGGTGATCAACTACGCCACCAGCGCCGCCGGAAGTCTTCGAGTGGAGGTTCAGGACATGGAAGGCCGCCCCTTCCCCGGACTCTCTCTGTCCGACTGCCCGGAGATCATCGGGGACGAGATCGAACGTCCGGTCACGTGGGAAGGCCGCCATGATCTGGGGCAGCTCTCGGGGAAGCCGGTTCGGCTCCGCTTCGTCATGAAGGATGCGGACCTCTACTCCATGAGGTTCCAATAGAAGCCGTGTGATCGTGGCCCCGGGAAGCCGCGCCGCGGCTGCGGACTCAGTACGCTTCCGTGAACCCGAACAACGGCGGGTTGCTCATCCACTTCCCCTGGGTGAACTCGGGGAAGTCCACCGGTGCGCTCGACCGCCGGATCGACTGCTCGGAGAGGGGCGAGATCGCCATCCAGGCCGCCATGTCGTAGACGTCGATGGGGGTGTTGATCTTCCGCTTGATGCACTCCTTGAAGGCCCGGAGCTCCAGAAAGTCGGTTCCGCCATGTCCTTTGCGGATTCCCGCGGCCAGGTAACTCTTCCATAGCGGATGTTCATACCGCTCCTGAAATCGATCGAAGGATTGCCACCGGTGCCGTGGCTCCATGCCGTCCAGGTAGATCATGGACTTGTTCTTGGAACTGCTGTCTGCATCCTGCATCCAGACTCCTTTCGTACCCTGGACCACGTACAGAAAGGAGTTGGGCCGCGGCAGGCGAGTGTCGAACTTGATGACCACCGTCTCCTCATTGGCACACTTGATGGTGGTGGTGACCAGATCCCCCTGTTTCCAGGCAATGTCTCGACGCGGGTGACCGGGAGGAAGATTGTCCTGGGCCCATTTGCGCAAGCCTCGTGACTTGGTCGCCATAGAGGTCAGGTACTCGAAACGGTTCCCCCGCTGAATGTTCAGACAATGGGCGATGGGGCCGATGCTGTGGGTGGGATAGAGTTCTCCGTTACGGTATTGGTTGTGCATGGAGCGGTAGTCCCCGTCCCCCTTTGGAGTGGGGCCCGTGCCCTTTCCCAGGACCAGGCGTTCGCGCAGATCATGGGCATACCCGCACTGGCAGTGGATCAGTTCCCCGAACACACCCTCGCGGACCATTCTGAGGATCGCCATGTTGTATCGGGCATAGCAGTTATTCTCCAGGAGCATGCAGGGAACCCGGGTCTCCTCGTAGGTTTCCACCAGGTTCCAGCACTCTTCGATGGAGTTGGCCGGACCGACTTCGACTCCCGCGTAGATTCCGGCCTTCATGGAATCGATGGCCATGCGGATGTGCAGTTCCCAGGGCGTTGCGATGACGACACCGTCGAGGTCGTCCCGTTGCAACAACTCGAGGTAGGAATTCTCATCCTCTCCGTAGCCCTCGGGACGTGGGCGGCCCGACGACTGGACCCGATCCTGAGCCCGGCGCAGGTTGTCGGGGGCGATGTCGCAAACCGCCGGTATGCTCACGTCGGAAAACCGCAGACACAGCCTGAGCAGATTCGATCCCCGGCCCCCTACGCCGATGAATCCGAGGCTGACCTTGCGGTCATCGGCGCCTTTCAGGACGGCGGGCGTCAAACCGACACCGAGGCCGGCGGCGGACACCTGCTTGAGGAAACTTCGGCGGTCGGACGGCGGGGCGCTCCTGTTCGGTCGGTTCATCCTCTTCCTCCTGGCCCGGGCGAGACCTCTTCCCGGCGGCACGGCCGGCGGTCCGTGGCGAAAGCCGCCGCTGCGCCTCCACCGGATCCGAATCCGGGCAGCCCGGGTTGTTTCCGGATCAAAAATGATCGAACATTCTCGTTCGTCAGGGCTTGTCCGGCGGGCCGAGTTCCGGTCTCGGTGCTACGCGGGACTTCTACCACGGACCGGCACGGGAGCAACAATGGCTCGAAGACCCGCCACCCTCACACTTTTGCTCTACACCCTGTTCACGGCAGCCCGATCGGCTCCTGCCTTGGCCGCCCCGCCTTCCGGACGGGGGGAGCCCACGAGAACGATTCTGCGATTCTCCCATTATCGGGTCCTGTTCGACCGCGTCCAACAAGGCTATCCCATCTGTGGAGCCTCTTTCCTGGACCGGAAGGGAACGCTGGAACTCATTTTTCTCCGTCCCACGGAAGACGGCCGGGGCCAGGAGACATTCCTGACTCGCAGTGACGACCCGGGAAAGACCTGGTCCGATCCCGTCTCCTTCGGTCCGCCGGTGGGAGACCCGGATGTTCTACGAGATGGAGGCTGCTGGCCCCGGCCAGCCATCCGGACTACCGTCCGCTAAGGAAACAATAGAGCCGGTTCCAGGTGCCGGGAACCTCAGCTCTCTTGAGGAGAACCGCCCATGACGCTCCGAACGATCGTCCCTTTACTGGCGTTCTTTGTCGTCGGGGCTGCGGTCGCGCAAGAGAACACGCGGCCGAACTTCCTGATTGTGCTGGCGGATGATCTGGGTTACGGCGATCTGGCTGGTTACGGTCATCCCAAGATCAAGACGCCCAACCTGGACCGGTTGGCGCGCGAAGGACTGCGGTTGACGAGCTGTTACGCGGCGGCGCCGAATTGCTCCCCGGCGCGGACCGGGTTCATGACGGGGCGAACGCCCTATCGGGCCGGCGTGCACAACTGGATCCCCATGTTCTCTCCCATGCACGTCCGGAGGGAAGAGATCACGGTCGCGACGCTGCTGCGGAACGCTGGATACGACACCTGTCACGTCGGCAAATGGCACCTTAACGGCGACTTCAATCTGCCCACTCAACCGCAACCCTCGGATCATGGCTTCAACTACTGGTTTTCCACGCAGAACAATGCCCTGCCGAATCACCGCAATCCCGACAACTTCGTCCGCAACGGCAAACCGGCCGGACAACTCGAGGGCTATGCCGCGCCGCTGGTGACCGACGAGGCCATTCACTGGCTGAAAGAAGTCCGGGACAAGACGAAGCCGTTCTTCATGTATGTCTGCTACCACGAGCCGCACGAGCCGATCGCGAGCGACAAGCGGTTCGCCGATCTCTATCCTTCCGGCGACCCCAGCTATCGAGCTCATCACGGCAACATCACACAACTCGACGATTCCTTTGGGAGGCTGGCCGAGACCATCGACGAGCTTGGTTTGCGCGACAACACCTTCGTCGTTTTTACCAGCGACAACGGACCGGCGATCACGGGAATCCACCCGCACGGATCGGCGGGACCCTTGCGCGGCAAGAAGGGGTATCTCTACGAGGGCGGAATCCGCGTCCCGGGCATCATCCGCTGGCCGGGACATGTCAAGCCGGGGTCCGAGTCGGACATTCCCGTCAGCGGCGTCGATCTGCTGCCGACGCTCTGCGATCTCGCCGGAGTGTCCGTGCCCGGACGCCGTACTCTCGACGGTGTCAGCATTCGACCCCTGCTGGCGGGAGCACCGCTTGAGCGGAAGACGCCACTCTATTGGCACTTCCTGCGGGCTCGCGGAAAGCCCAAAGTCGCCATGCGCGCCGGGGACTGGAAGATCCTGGCGCACCTGGACCAACCCGACCTGCGAGTCACGGCCGACATCGTGCCCGACGAGATGCGGATGCTGAAGACCGCGAGGCTGGCGCGGTTCGAGCTGTACAACCTTCGCGTCGACATTGGCGAAACCCGGGATTTGGCGGAACGAGAGCCGCAGCAACTGGCCAGACTTGCAGATCAATTGCGGTCGATGTACGCCGATGTCCAAGCGAAGAGCCCGGTGTGGCCGGCCTGGAAGTGGCCCCGATACGAGGCGCAGCGAATCGAGTGGCCTCCATACCGCAATCGGCCCAGGAACAAGTAAGACCGTTCGGTAGCCACCCGGTTCTTCAAAATGGACTGGCGTACCGGCACTCACCAGGCCTGGGCCTCCAGGCTCGAATGGACTACCACTCCAGACGGCTGTCGTCCGGGCCGAGTTCTCCGGGCCCCCGAATTCCCCGACCTTTTCGTTGGGTGAGCTTGTCTCCCAGCTCGTCCCGCATCCGGACCGCGTACCGGCGCAGCCGCTCAACGATCTCCGGATGCTCCGGAGCAAGGTCGGAGACCTCCCCCACGTCTTGCTTCAGGTCGAACAGTTCCAGTCCGGTCTCGGCCTGATCGTAGGGGACCGGGTAGCCGCCGGTCCCTCCGGCCCGGCCCGACAGCGTTCGGTACCGGTGAGGAAAGTGGAGCTTCCAGCGGCGGTCCCGCACGGTCTGCAGTTGGCCGTTCCGGTAGTAGGAAAAGAAGGCCTCGTGAGGCGAGCGAGCCCCGGGTTCCGCGAATATCAGGGAGCGGATGTCCCTCCCGTCAATCTTGTGTCCGGGCAGCTCCGCGCCGATCAGAGCCGCGACCGTCGGAAAGACATCGATGGTAGAGGCCAGTTCGTTGCACTCCGTTCCCGCCGGGATCCGCCCCGGCCAGCGCATCATGGCGGGGACCCGGATTCCCCCTTCGAACGACGTGCCCTTGCCCTCCCGCAGCGGAGCCGCAGACCCGGCGTGATCGCCGTAGCTGAGCCAGGGCCCGTTGTCGGAAGTGAAGATCGTCAGGGTGTGCCGGTCCAGGTTGGTGCGTTCCAGGGCATCGAGGATCTGTCCCACCGACCAGTCGATCTCCATGACCACGTCGCCGTACAGGCCCCGTCCGCTGCGGCCCTTGAACTTGTCGGAGACGTAGAGCGGCACATGGACCATGCTGTGGGGCAGGTACAACAGAAAGGGGCGATCGCGGTTCCGCTCGATGAAATCCACGGCGCGCTCGGTGTACTTGGCCGTGAGCCGACTCTGGTCCTGCCCCGTGACCCTGGGATTGATGACCTGATTGCCCTCGATCAGGGGCAGATCGGGAAAGCGATCCCCGGCGGTGGGGTGCTCGGGCCACATGTCATTGGAATAGGGCAGGCCGTAGTATTCGTCGAAACCGTTCTGCAGCGGCAGGAACTTGGGATGGTGGCCCAGGTGCCATTTCCCGAAGCACGCCGTGGCGTAACCCCGGCTTCGACACAGTTCCCCGAGGGTGACTTCCCGTGGGTGGATGCCGATGTGGGAACTCGGCCCCAGAGCCCCCGACAAGCCGATCCGGCGGTGATAGCAGCCGGTCATCAAGGCCGCCCGGGACGCCGTGCACACTGCGGACGAAACCTGGAAATCCGTGAATCGCATGCCCTCCGCCGCCATGCGGTCCAGATTGGGAGTCGGGTCACCCTGGGCGCCGAAGGGGCCGATGTCGGCGTAGCCCATGTCGTCAATGAAGACCAGAACGATGTTGGGCGGGCGGGCCTCCGAAGGATCCGGTGGGCGGGTTTGCGAACAACCGCAGAGCGAGATCACCGCCGCCGGCAACAAAACCCGGAGCATTCTGGAATAAGATCTCAACACGAGTCCGGACATCGGAATGAAGAGTTTGCAGCAACGATCCCGGGCCGCCTTGACAGGCGAATTTCGAGAAAAAGCATACTCTTGACTCAAGTCCAGGGATACGCCTGATACCATTTCGAACAATTGTGAGCCTGCTCCTTCCAACAACCGTCGCGTGCCTGCTGATCACCGGCATGGGTCTTGCCCTCGTGGGCAGCGTGAAACTGGCGCTGGCGCAGAAGCTCCGGATCGACGAGGGCCGGGTCGGCGGATTGGTGTCGCTTTTCGGCTTCACCACGATCCCGGTGATCCTCACCGCCGGCTTCCTGACCGATCTGATGGGACGGCAGGTGGTCCTGGTCGGCGGCACCGTCCTGATGGTGCTGGGCCTTTTGACGCTGGCGGCCTCGCACCGCTATGCCACGGCCCTGGTTTCGGTGCTTCTGCTCGGTGCCGCCTGGGCGGCGCAGATCAACGTGATCAATGTGTTGGTGCCCCACGTGCTGAAGCCTCCCGCCTTTCTCTCCGGGGATATTCCGGCGATCTCCTTTGCGACGAACCTGGGCAACGTCTTCTTCGGCCTGGGGGCATTCCTGACTCCGCTGTCGGTTGCCTGGGCACTCGGCCGCCTGGGACTCGCTCCGGCCCTTCGACTGCTGGCGGGACTCGTCGCCCTCCAGGCCGTGGTGGCAGGATTCTCCGACCTTCCGGCCGCGATGTCGGCGGGAGGGGGAGGCAGCGTATTGGGTCCGGAGACCTGGTCCCTGCTGGGAGATCCGGTCATGTGGCTCTGCTCCATGGCGCTGTTCTTCCACGGTCCCCTGGAGGCGGCGATGGGCACTTGGACCACCACCTTCCTGGGGGACCGAGGGGTTTCCGAGGCCCGGGCGGCGAAACTGCTGTCGGCGTTTTGGCTGGCCTACATGGCGTCGCGCCTGTTCACCGCATTCGTGCTGGGACCGTTTACCGCGCGATTCGTCTCCGGACTGGGACTGGAAGCCCCGAGCGAAGCAGTGCTGATCCTGGTCCTGGCGCTGGGCTGCATCGGGGTCACCTCGGGCGTGGTCCGGAGCCGGACCCGGCGGACGGCGATCGCCCTCGTCATCGCGGCGGGCCTGATCTTCGGTCCCATCTTTCCTTCGATCATGGCGATTCTGCTGGGTCATTTCCCGGGGCCGGTGCAGGGACGCGCCGTCGGACTCCTGTTTGCCATCAGCGGCCTGGGCTGGACCTTCATCCCCATGGCGATCGGCGCCTACGCCCAACGGACGAACGTGCAGAGGGGTTTCCTGATCGCCGTCGGATCGGCAATCGGCCTGTTCCTGGTGGCAGGGCTCCTGACATTGACGGCCACCGGCGGCTGAGCGCGGAGCGCGACGCCGGCCGATCCGAAACTCGATGAGGCCACCTGCCAGTGGTTTAATGAAGCCGTTGGGCCGATTGAGGATTGAGGATTCGCAAGTGAGAATCATCGCCATCTTTTCCCTGGCGTTGGCAGTCGTGGCTCCTCTTCCCGGTCAGACCCGGAGGGAGGTGGAGAAACCCGGTGGGGTCCAGGTCTTGGAGTCCCCTTCCGGGGTCCGCTTCGCTCTGCTGGGGGAGGCAGGTGAGCGGCCCGCTCCGACGATACTTGTCTTTGGCGGGGGGATGCGTTCGGGGCTGGAGGGAAGGTCCGCCAAAATGTGTCGGATCCTGGCTCGGCACGGGTTCCTTGCCGTCGCTCTGGACAGTCCCTGCCACGGCGAGGATCAGAGGTCCGGCGAACCCTTCGGCCTTGCCGGGTGGCGACACCGCCTGGAGAAGGGTGAGGAGTTCCTCGCCGACTTCCTGAAACAAACCTCGTCGGTGCTGAACCACCTGATCCGGCAGCGAGTCACGGATCCCGAGAGGATTGTGGCTTTCGGCCCCTCCCGCGGGGGTTTCCTGGCCCTGCATTTCGCCGCGGTCGAGCCTCGGGTCGGCACCGTCGTCGCTTTCGCTCCGGTTACGGATCTGCTGGCCTTGCGGGAATTCCAGGGAACGGCGGACAAAGCTGCGGCCCGTTCTCTGGACGTCATGGCGTTGGCGCCGAAGCTGGCTGGGCGCCGCCTCTTCATCCAGATGGGACACAACGATATGCGGGTGGGCGGCCATCACGCCATAGACTTCGCCTTGAATCTCATGAAGCGGTCGCCCGATCAGATGAAGCCCTTGCAGGGCATCTGGTCGGGGGATGCGATCAAGCTGGTGATCACCCCCTCGGAGAATCCAAACGGCCACACCACTTATGACGGAGCCCACCACGATGCTGCGGACTGGATCCTCCGCAGCGGAGAGAAAACCGGGCCGGAGGAGTCGTCGTGCGAGTCAGAGTGATCAATCCCTTCGGCGGAACCGAGTTCAGGGGACGGGAGAATCTGGAGAGGATCAGGCGAAGCGGAACCGAGTTCGACATGGTCAACATCGCCGACGAATATCCGCTGAAGAACAACCAGTTCCTCTACTTCCGGCACAAGTGCACCGATGCGACGCTGGAGCAGGTGACACAGGCCGAGAAGGACGGGTGCGACGCCGTCTTCATCTCCTGCAACCTGGACATCGGACTCTACGAAGCGCGTTCTCTGGTGGACATTCCGGTCACGGCCACGCTGGAGTCGGCGGCTCTGATGGCCTACGCCATGTGTGAACGGTTCTCCCTCGTCTCCGTGGACGATCAGAACGGACGCATCCAACGCATGATCCTGAGGCAGTACGGCCTGGACGGCAAAGTGGCTTCACACCGGTCGATCGGCATCGATGCAAATGACCTCTATCCGGAGAAGACTTCGGAAGACAAGGTCTACCGGCGCGCGGTCGAGGTGGCCCGGCAGTGTGTCCGGGAGGACGGCGCGGAGATGCTGATCTCGGGATGCACCCTCATGGGCTCCGTTCTGACCCACCGCGGCGCCCAGGCCATCGACGAGATCGGCGCCCCGGTCATCGACGGCATGGTCACCGGCTTCAAGATGGCGGAGATGATGTGCGACATCTGCCGGCTGACGGGCCTGCCACCCGTGAGCCGGACAGGCTTCTTCCAATTTCCTCCTGCCGACGACGTGAAGCAGTTGAGGGATTTCTACGGGCGCCGATGAGGACCCGGGCCGCACCTGGGCGTGGGGAAAATTTGAACAGACCTGGACCACGGACCGTATTTTGGCTGGTTCTTGCGGTCACCCTGCTGGGACTCACTTCAGCCTGCAACCGACGGCCGGAGAGGCCCAACATCGTCCTGATCCTGGCCGACGATCTGGCCTGGAACCAGTTGGGCTGCTACGGAAGCAGCTTCTACGAGACCCCCCATCTGGACGCTCTGGCGCGCCAGGGGATGCGTTTCACCGACGCCTACGCCGCCAGTCCCATCTGTTCCCCGACCCGGGCCAGCATCATGACGGGCAAGAATCCGGCGCGACTCCGCGTCACCCAGTTCATCTCGCCGGGAGATTACGCCGGGAACGCCGTCAAGCTGTTGGAGCCGGACTGGACCCGACGTCTACCTCTGGAGGAGGAGACGGTCGCCGAGGCGCTGAAGGATTCGGGCTATGTCACGGCCGCATTCGGCAAGTGGCATCTCAGCCAGGCCAAGACCCCTCCCGGGAGCCTGCCCTTCAATCCGGACAAACAGGGTTTCGACGACCACTTCGTGACCTACAAGCCGGTCCCCCGCATGGCCCGTGAGTGGCAGACGCCGGAGAACGACGCCCACAACGTGCGAATCATCACGGACCGATCCCTGGAGTTCATGGAGAAGAACCGGGAGAGGCCCTTCTTCCTCTTCGTTTCGCACAACAGCGTTCACACCCCCCTGGTGGAGAAGGAGGCGCTGATCTCCAAGTACCGGGCGAAGCCGGATGCCGACGCGCCCACCAACCACCCGGTCATCGGGGCCATGATCGAGACCCTGGACCTGAGCGTCGGCCGGCTGCTGGCCAAACTCGACGAGCTGGACCTGTCCGAAAGGACTCTGGTCCTCTTCTTCTCGGACAATGGCGGTTTGGAATGGAGCGACGGCAACGGGCAGGGCCCCGCGAACCACCCGCTCCGGGCCGGCAAGGGGGACCTATACGAAGGAGGGATCCGGGTCCCCTTGATCGCCCGTTGGCCGACCGTGGTCGCCCCCGGCAGTGTCGTCGAGGAACCGGTCAGCAGCGTCGATCTCTTCCCCACGTTCGTGGAAGCCGCAGGAGGGGACGGCAAGCACGACGATATCGACGGCGTGAGCCTGCTGCCGCTCCTGCGAGGGGCCGCCTCGCTGGACCGGGACGCCCTCTTCTGGCATTACCCCCACTACCACGGTTCCGGCGCCCTGCCTTCGAGCGCCGTGCGGAAGGGACGGTTCAAACTGCTGGAATGGCACGAGGAGAGGATCTTCGGGCTGGAGAATCGCTACGAACTTTTCGACCTGACCGGCGACCTGGGAGAATCCACCGACCTGGCGTCCGGCAGGCCCGAAAAGACCCGGGAGCTGGCCGCGGATCTGGAGAACTGGAGAAATTCGGTGGGAGCCCAGATGCCCCGACGTAATCCGGACTATCGATCCGCAGGAGGTCCCGACACATCTCGAAAGGATTGATCGGGTTCAACGGAGCAACCGGGAACGGGTGGGCTGGATGCGCCGGAACTCAGCTCGACTCGCTCATGGCGCCGTTGCCCCGTCCAACTCGCGAACGTAGATGCTGCGAAACCAGAGCCGGTTGCCATGGCTCTGCAACTCGATCTGTCCGCGAGGATCGATCGGGCGGGACCGGTCCCATATATTCTCCATCACCGCCTGATCGGTGACCAGCTTGCCGTTGAGCTTCACCGTGACCCGGTCGCCGACCATCTTGATGTAGAAGGTGTTCCACTGGCCTACAGGAAGGTCCGCATTCACCAGGGGAAAACGGGGATGGATCTTGTTGTTCCACAGTGCTCCCGAGCCCTTGTCGTTACCGTGCCTGCGGTACTTCTCGAACCTGGTGTCCCAGATCTGAACCTGGGGACTTCCGCGCAGGTAGATGCCGCTGTCGCCGCCTTCCAGGATCTTCCAGTCGACATACAGTTCGAAGTCACCGTAGTCCCTGTCGGTGCACAGGTTGTCTCCCTTGCCGTCGAACTCCAGAACACCGTCGACCACTTTCCAGTGGGCGCGCATGCGCTGGTCGGCCTTCTTCTGAGCTTCCGCCAGTTCCTCCGGGGACATGGCAGCACGCTTGATGGGGTTTTCCACCAACCCCTTCCATCCGGCCAGGGTCTTGCCGTCGAAGAGTGCGGCAAAGCCCTCGGGTGGTTCCGGACCGGATGCTGCCGAAAGCGGAGCCAGCATCGTGAAAAGGCAGGCGATTAGCCCGGGAAGCCAGGAGTTGCGACGGCAGTTTCGGATCAGGTTCGAATCCAGCCGGATCGGTGTCACGCGAAACAACATGATTGCCAAGTGGCCGAAGTATACCACCGGCATTCCCAGAAAATCTGCTGCCTGGAGCCGGCAAGATACAGTGAAGCGGATCGGCATGATCCGGCCTGGGAAGAAACAGACCCTCCCTGACTTGGATTGGCCGGTCCGAGGGGTAAGTCTCGAGGCCCGGAACGCACCTCCTCAACTTGAAGCCGCTCATCGACATTTCCCGACGCGAACGGCGTGCGACCGACTACGAGCGTATGGAAAAAGTCTCAGGCGAGGAAACAGGCGGAAGGATGACGGGAGATGTCAAGGCTGGTAGTGGATCCAGGCCGGGGACCCCCAGGCCATCTCTCCGTCTTCCTGGATCACGCGAAGATAATAGTAGCTCTCCCCCGGCTCGGAGGCGCCGTCCGCGTACTGGAACTTTACCTCCCTCTTGTCCGGCGTCACCGAGTAAACGATCCGGTTGTCCTTGATGACGTCCACGCGCCGGATGTCCTGCGTGCCCGTGAGGTCGGCCTGGAGTCGAACCGGCGTCGTAGTTCGGAACGCCTCCCCCATCAGGTGCTCCCCGTCCGAGCCCAGGAATCGGACATCCAGGATGATGTTGTCGGTGGCGGCATAGGCCCGGCGGGCGCGAATGGCCTCCAGGAGCCCCTCCGGCGTCAGCTCTTCGGCGATCAGGCAAGCGTAGCTGATATGGGTGGATAAATGGTCCGAGGAGGCGATGAATCCCAGCTTGTAGCCCTTCTCCAACGCGCTCCAGGCCGTTCCCAACCGCCGAAAGGGCCGGTTGTCCTGTTCCAGCGTGGAACTGGGCTCACCCGTCATGGGCTGGGGGGCCCCCGGGTGCTCGTAGGTCTCCCGCATTCCCTGGAAGATCTCCAGCAGATGCTCGACCTTGGGGTCGTTGTCCCGCCAGTCGGTGCCGGAACCGGTCGCCATGGTGTGCGGAATGGAGGTTCCGTTCTTGCGCCGGAGGTGCCAGAACAGCCTCTCGGACCCCTCCAGGCCCAGGTGCTCGGCGGTCTCGATGGGAAGGATCGAGGTTCCCCGGCGGATGAAGAAGACGTTGCGGTGGCCGTTGGGGAATTCGAGGCTGCGCTCGTATCCGTAGAAGGCGGCGAAGCTCTCCAGTTGGAAGAGGTCGGCGACCTTCTGGTTCCGCCACCAGTTGTAGGGCTCGACGATCTCGTGGTTGTGGTCCGTGACCCCCAGGAAGTCCAGCCCCGCGGCGTCCCGGGCGTATCTGTAGGCGTCCACCAGGGAGCCGTCGCCGCCGCCGTCCAGGGAGATATCGGTGTGGCGGTGCAAGTCTCCCCGGTAGATGGAATAGGTCCGGCCTCGTGAGTGAATCCGGTAGGAGCGGATTCGCTCCAGGTCGCCGGCCTCTCCGGGATGAACGGGATCGAAGGGGTCTACGGGCGGAAGCTGAAGTCGAGACAACTCCATCGGCGCCGGCCCGCCGCGGCCCAAGAGGCCCACCATGACCTGTCCGTGCACCGCCAGAAACGATTTGGTGCTCCGATTGTCGGTGGGCCAGACCGCCCAGACGCGGCCCTCCGAATCCAGCGCGGACGCCGGCATCATGTCGTTTCGGCCCGCGCTGTGGAAAAGCGGGGTGGGACGAGTCCACCGGGAACCGTCGTATCGCAGGCAGACGATCTCCCACAAGGGGAAGTAGCGTCCGCGGCCCTCGGACTGGCGCATCTTCAGGTGCCGGGCCAGCAGCCAGGGACGACCCGACGCATCCATCTGGAGATGGGGCATCTCCCATTTCCCCTCCCCCAGGTGGACGGCGGGGTCCTGAAGCGTCGTCATCCACTTGCCGTCGTCCAGGCAGGCCACCCGCAGTGTCCGGGTCTCGTAGAGCTCCGTTCCCTTGGCCTGGCCGCTTTGATCGACGAGCCGTCCCGTGTCCTTGCCCCACTGCGGTCCCGACTCGTGCCAGGCGATCCAGATCCGTCCCTCGCCGTCCATGGCCACCGAGGCACCGGCCTCGAATCGAGCCGTCCCAGCCACGCTCCGGACGTCCTCCCATCGCCCCGACCGCCGCAGCCGGAGATAGACGTCGTAGCTTCCGGAAGCGTAGCCGTCCCAGGCGATGGCCAGATCACCATCGGGACCCGCGGCCACCGACGGCCACCAGTTGTTTCCCCCGGCCGCCGCACCCTCACTGATCCGAACCTCCTCGCCCCAGTATTGGCCGTCGAAGTCCTGAGCCACGATTTGGGTCAAGCCGTCGATCGTCCTCTGCCAGACCAACCAGAGCCGGCCTTCCGAATCCGTGACCGCCCGGTGGTAGACGTCCGGGCTGGGATGTTCGGTGAGCCGGTAGCGGAATGACCATCGCTCTCCATCGAAACTTCGCGCGTAGAGATCCCAATTTCCTTCCACCTGGGCAGACCAGATCACCCAGATCCGCCCCTTGGAATCCTCGGCCACGGCGGTGCGAAACGCATCCATGTCCTCATCCAGCAGATGGACCGGGCCCCAGCCCGACTCGCCCCGTGACCGGGCCACGACCAGGTCCGCCTCCCCCTCGACGTATTCCTGCCACGCGGCCCAGAGCTTGCCGGATCGCGTCGATGTCATTGAAGGATAGTCCTGGATGTCGAAGCGCTCGGCGGCCAGAGGCGAAGACGGCGGGACCGATTCCACCAGGACGGCTCCGTCCAGAAACGTCTCGGCCTGGAAGAGCGGGATGCCGTCGGGCCGGAGACTGAACGCTCCCTTCTCCGTCTCGACCCGGATGGGCTGATCTCCCGGATTCTCCAGGACGTTGACGATGACGCTTGGATGCCGGAGAGCGCTCCTCCCCCTTCGACCCCAACTCATGCGGGTGGCCGCCACCCAAGCCAGTCCCCTCTGGATCTGGTCGTTGGGCAGTTGAGGATCGGCGTCGACCGAGTGGATGCTGTCGAGGAAGCTGTGGCGGTAGATATTGGCCCGGAACTCGTCCGGCCTCAGTTCCAGCTCCTGACCCGCGACCGGAACCAGCCTGCCGCTCCAGATTCCGGGTTCTTCATCGAGGAGCCCCAACCGGATCCGGAAGGAGGATTCGGGGAGCAGAGATTCAGGCGACGGCGGCGGAGAGGGGCCGCCGGGCCGGCATTGGGTCAAGCCAAGGGCCAAAACCAGCACTCCGAGGCCCGATACCGGGACCGGCACGCGTCCGAATTCCACTGTAGATCCTCCGAAAATGATGGTGATCCGGCCGGTCTCAACAATAACAGCCGAGTGGGACTGTCCGGCGGATCGGAGATCGAACCGATGTTCTGAACGCTTTCTTGTCCCGGCACCCGCCACGCAGGAATCAGTGAAACCGGAATGCGTACAGATGGGCGTCGCGGAGACGAATCCGCAGGCGAACCCGAAAGCCGGCGAAGCGGGCGAGGTCAACCCCGGGCTTCCACCGCACGATTCCCCCGGTTCGATCTCCGGTGATCCGAGGGCAATCCTTCATTCCCACACCCGGGAGCGGAGTTCCGGTTTCGTCCTGGAGCTCGACCCGAAGGCCGCCCCCTGCGCTGGTGCTGTAGTTGAGCTCCAGCCGGGCGCCCCTGAACACGATGGGCCGGGTCGTGAATTCACCCCATCCTGCATAGGGGCCTTCCACCGACACGAAGCCGTCGCTCCGCAGCGAGCACCGCCGGAGCCGGCATTCCGGCGAGCGGTACAGCTCCGTGTAGTACATGGAGATCTCGTCGGCCCCGGTGGGCACCACCCCCTGCCCCATGATGGGATTCCGGTCCACCCAATTGCGTTGGTCGAGACCCGGGCTCAGGAAAGGCTTCCGGAGCGGACGCCGCCAATGCACTCCGTCCCGGCTGGTGGCCAATTGAATGTCGGAGAGGCCGGTTTGATAAGGCAGGCTCTTGTCGTCCCTGACGTAGAACACCATGGGGAACATGAGAAAACTGCGGGCCGCGCGGAAATAATTGACGGCGGCGTTGGTGTAGTGATGAAGGTTGGCGGGATCCTTCCGGTCCCGGGCCAACACCAGTTCCGGCTCCGACCAGTGGAGGAAATCCCGGGACTCGCAGCGCCGAATCGCTCGGCGGCCGCCTTTGAAACGGGACTTGTCCACTTCGGGCCGGTTGTGGACATAACGCCGTCCGACGGGATCCCAGATCACGGGACCTCCGGTCGACGTGTCGACGCCACGCATGTAGATGACGTAGCGCCCGTGTTCATCGTCCCACAGCAGGGTGTTGTGGCTGTCGAAGGGCCCCGAGGTGACCAGGGCAGTCTCCCGCACCGGCTTCCAACCGATACCGTCCGAAGAGACATAACCGCGAAGCCCGCCGGAAGAGGCGATCATCTTGTAGCGTCCGGGACTGCCCGGCGGCTCGTTGGGATCCAGGATCTGGCTGGCGTTGTGCAGCTCGGCGCCTCCCAGGATGTTGTTGTCCCGGGAACCTCGGAACGGGTGGAGGCCCAGGTTCGGCTTGGTCCAGAGGATGCCGTCGCCGCTTTCCGCATAGCAGGTTCGGCGCCCTGCCCGGTAGCACATCTGATAGCGGCCGCCCGAGTGGACGACGGAGCTGTAGTGGATGCCTTCCGCTTCCCAGGGCCGGTCGCTCTCCAGCGCCGTTTCGCGGGGAACGGGACGGTGCAGCGCAAGTTCGATATTGCGTGACGAATCGAACCAGAAGTCGTCCAGAAACAACTGCCGCCGCGATCCGACGTCGACGGGTCCGGAGCGATCGGGGACGGCGCTCCGGCCGGGCAGGAATGCCCCTGCTCCCAGCGTCAGGCCGCCGACGCCCGCAGACTTGAGCCAGTCGCGGCGGGTCTCTCGACGCTGGCTCATGAGATCCGGATCTTCCTTGTCTTGGGAGCCATTGCCCCGGCCGGCCCGATTGCGATCGCGAGGGGGCTGATACACCAAAGTGACGGGAGAGGTGGCAGCTTACTATGGGTTGATGGTGCTGGGCGAGCCGGCCCGCTGCCTTTCGTTTTCGAATCGTCAGCCTATACTCGATCCGGTCCGTACCGCACGAGGAGAATCGAATGTCGAGATGGAATCCATTCCTGCTGTTGCTCCCGGCCGTATCCTTGGCCGCCGGCTGCGGGCCGCCGGGGGCCCAACTGGTCTCGGTCCAAAAGATCTGGGACCGGGCTCCCCATAGCGCCTTCACCGATCTGGTCCGCTTCCAGGACCGTTGGTTCTGCACTTTTCGGGAAGGAGAGAGTCACGTTTCCTCCGACGGAACCATCCGGATCATCACCTCGGCGGACGGGGAAACGTGGTCCTCTGTCGCCCACTTTCCCCGAGAACCGGGACAGGATCTGAGGGACCCCAAGCTGGAGGTGACCCCGGACGGGCGTCTCATGGCGCTGGCGCTGGACCGGCGGGACCTGGCCGAGGACCACCTGGAGTTTTACTCGCTGGTCTGGTTTTCCCGGGACGGGACAAAATGGAGCACCCCTCAGCGGGTGGGCGAGCCCGACTTCCTGCTCTGGCGGGTCACTTGGCATAAAGGGACGGCCTACGGCGGAGCATACGCCGATCACCGGGCCGCCGGCCACCGCCCCAGCCAGGACGAGTTCGTCCGGCTCTACAAGAGCGAAGACGGACTCCGATTCGAGACCCTGGTGCCCGTCCTTTTCGATCGCGGGTCTCCCAACGAAACCGCCATCGTGTTCCGGGACGATGGAACCGCTGTCTGCCTTCTGCGGCGCGACGGGGAGGACAACACCGCCCAGATCGGAACCTCGCAGCCGCCGTACACACAATGGAATTGGAAGGATCTCAACGTGGTCATCGGCGGTCCCGACCTCCTGGTCCTGCCGGATGGCCGCCTGGTGGCGTCGGGCCGCCAGCACCTTCCCGGCGGCGAGCGCCGGACCCTCCTCTGGTGGATGGACCCGGAGGCAGCGACGGCAACCGAGATCCTGGAGCTGCCATCGGGGGGAGACACCAGCTACGCCGGAATGGTCCTGCACCAGGGGCTTCTCTGGATCAGCTACTACTCGTCCCACGAAGACGAGACCAGCATCTACCTGGCCAAGGTGGCCCTGCCCGGCGTGTGAGTCGGCACTCCCGGCCTACCGGAACTTAAACGAATAGAGATCCGCATCGTTCATGACGAAACGCAGCCGCACCGGCTTCCCGGCGATCCGGCTGAGGTCGCTGCCCCCCTTCCAGGAGACCACTCGCTCGATCTGGTCTCCGATGATCCGGACGGCGTCGTCCGCCGAGAAACCGGCGATGGGATTTCCGCCGGAGTCCTGAATTTCGACCCGGAGGCTACCGGCCGCCGAGGTGGCGTAGTTGATCACCAGCTCGCTGCCGCTGAACCGGAGGGTCCTGGTGATCATCTCGGCCCCCTCGTAGGGGGCATGGACCGACGAAAAGCCATCCGTCCGCAACACCATCCGCTCCAGCCGGGCGTTGGTCTGGCCGTAGTCCCGCTGGACGTAGAAGGACATCTCCGCCGGTCCGGTGGGAACCACTCCCAGCGCCGGGTAGTTGGTGCGCGAGGTCCAGTTGGTGAGGCCGATGCCGGGACGGACGAGGCTCTCCCGGAAGGTGAAATCATAGATGGTGGTGCCGGCGCGGCTGGTCAGGAGAACCCCATCCGCGATGTCCCGGACTCTCCAGTCCGGATCGCGCGGAAAGCCCGGGTCCGGGCCCAGTTCCGCCGTCTGGGCCTCGTCCAGGACCCGGCGGCCGGCTTGAAAACGGCCCGGCAAGGCCACGTAGATGTGCGGCGCCCGGAAGTAAGGATGGGTCTGGTTGGTGTAGAGATGCTGGGACGGGACGGTGGCGCCCGTATCGCTGTAGGTCATGAGGACAGGATCGGTCCAGTTGAGGAAGTCCCGGGAAGTGGAGCGCGCCACGGACCGGCGCCCCCCGACGGCGTGCCGGCAGTAGAGGACGTAACGGCCCTCCGCCGCCGACCAGAACATCACGTTCTGGGAGTCGAAGTGGTTCCTGATTTTCCTGGGGACGATCGCTTCCTCGCGGACCAGCTTCCAACGAATACCGTCGGCGGAGATGTACCCGAGCAGCCCTCCCCTGGCTTCCATGTTGGCCTTGTAGCGCTCCGCCGCCGGTACGCCCGGGCGGCCGTCGATGAAGGGGCAGAACTGGTGTCCCGAGTCCAGGATCAGGTTGTTCTCACGGCTCCCTTGGACCTCGACCAGACCCAGGGAAGGACGGGTCCAACGAATCCCGTCCCGGCTCTCGGCATAGCAGGTGTAGGACTGCCCCCCCATGCCGCAGCGGTAGTACATGCGGTAGGTATCGCCGTCCTTGAGGATGGTGGTGTAGAAGGAGTACCAGTCTTCCCAGGGTTTTTCGTAGGAGATGGCGACGCCTCCGGGCCGGGGAACGTGCAGTTTCAGGCGGGTGCCCCGGAGCTGTCCGATCAGGTGGTAGTCCACGAAGAGCTCCCGCCGGGATCCCATGTCCAACGACGCGTCGAAATCGGACTTCCCCCAACCGGTTACCGCCACAGGAGACGACAACAGGACCGCCGTTCCCAGAACCAACGCTCTCCATCTCATGATCGAACCTCCATTTCCGCGTCTGCTGCAGCTTTGCCGCGCTGCCCCCGCATCACCGCGGGCGGGCCGGATCCCAGAGATTACAGGTCCCTGTCCGGAATCACCATACTCGGCTGGACCACTCCCCCGCTTCCTGTGCTCCGGAAAAACGGACTGTCCCTTCGTGGGAGAGTGCTCCCCAAGAAGCGGCCACTTTGCTTCTGCCGCCGGGAAACGGCTTGTGCTAACCTCCGTGAAACCGAGTCTCCTGATAGGCGCGTTTCAGAGGAGGAAACCGAAATGACAATTCTCTGGCTCCTGCTGGCGAGCTTGGCGGCGTGCACTTCGACCTTGGCAGGTGCCTGGACCCCGCCGGCGCCGACCCACGCCGACGTGGCCTACGGACCGCACGCACGCAACCGGCTGGATTTCTGGAAAGCGGAGGGCCAGGGTCCCCGCCCCCTCCTGGTCTTCATTCACGGCGGAGGTTGGACCGGCGGCGACAAGACCCGGCACTTGTCGGATTTCCGACCGTACCTCAAGAAGGGTATCTCCTACGCCGCCGTCAACTACCGCCTGACCCCCGGGTCCCCCCTTCCGGCTCCGGTTCACGATGCAGCCCGGGCCATCCAGTTTCTGCGCTGGAAGGCCTCGGAGTGGAACCTCGACAAGCGTCGCATCGCTTTGACCGGAAGCAGCGCGGGAGCGTGCACCTCCATGTGGCTCCTGCTGCACGACGATCTGGCGGACCCCCACGCCGCCGACCCCGTGTTCCGCGAGTCGACCCGGGTGACGGCGGCGGCAGTTCACGGCGGACAGACCTCCATCGACCCCAAGGTGATCGAACCCTGGTTGGGACCCAACGTCCTGAAGCATCGCATGATCAACATGGCGGTGGGCGAGCAGACCATCGAAGCGGCCCTGGCCAACTACGAGAAGCACCGGCCGCTTTACATCGAGTTCTCGCCCTACAATCATCTGACCGCCGACGATCCCCCGCTGCTGATGACGTATGGAAACAACATGACGCTCCCCTCGGAGGACGCCGGGCACGGGATCCACCACCCCGTGTACGGGATCAAGGTCAAGGAGAAGTCGGACCGCCTGGGACACGAGTGCCACTTGCTCATCGAAGGCGTATCGAAGTCGGCGCAGTACGCCAGTGCGACGGAGTTCCTGATGGCAAAGCTGCTGGCCAGATAGATGGCGGCTTCCGCGTTCAATTCAATTGCGATGTGACATGGTTATGACAGACGCAGTCGGTAACGGATTCTCCTTGTCGCAGTTGATCGACTCCCGAAAGCCCGGCCTCACCCTGGAGCAGCCGTTTTACAACTCATCGCGGATCTTCGAGCTGGACATGGAGCGGATCCACCTGCGCCATTGGCAGATCGTGGGCCACGTGAGCCGGCTGCCGGCCGCCGGCGACTATTTCCTCTATTCTCTGGGCGGAGAGTCGGTGGTGATCGTCCGGGACCGGGACGACGAGATCCGCGCCCTGCTCAATGTCTGCCGGCATCGCGGATCCAGGATCTGCCTGGAGGAGGAGGGTTCGGTCAAGCGCTTCGTCTGTCCCTACCACTCCTGGACCTACGGATTGGACGGGTCCCTGCTCTCCGCCCGGCACATGCCCGGCGGCTTCGATCGGGAGGATTTCCCCCTGCACCGTTGCCATGTCCGCGTCGTTGAAGGACTGATCTTCATCTGCCTGGCCGAGGCGCCCCCGCCGTTCGATCCCCTCGCCCGGGACATCTCGAACCTCTTTTCTCCCCATGGATGGCCGGCAGCCAAGATCTGCTCGCGCGTCAGTCACGTCATCCGCGCCAACTGGAAGCTGGTGGCCGAGAACTTCTTCGAGTGCTACCACTGCCTTCACACGCATCCCGAGCTGACCTCCGTCATGAGCTACGTGCGGGCGGGCGAATCGAAGCGCTTCGGCGAGGAGCTGGACCGCTACACCTCCCGGTGGAAGAAGGAGATCTGCCGGACGGATCACGATCCCGAACCGTTCGACCGAGACACGGGAATCCGGCAGCACGGGGGCCGCCGACCCATCCGTCCGGGCTATCTGACCCAGAGCAGGACCGGGCAACCCTTGGCTCCCCTCATGGGGGACTACGACGCCTACGACGGGGGCGTCTCCTCCATCATGTTCTTTCCCATCAACTGGCTCGTCGCCACCAACGACTACGGAATGGCGACCCGGTTCACGCCGGTCTCCGCCCAGGAGACCGAGGTGGAGCTCACCTGGCTCGTGCATCCCGACGCCGTCGAGGGCGTCGACTACGATCCGGACGAGGTGACCTGGCTGTGGCTCAAGACGCTGGAAGAGGACAAGGAGATCTGCGAGAACAACCAGGCCGGCGTCAACAGCCGCTACTACCGTCCGGGAATCTACAGTACCGCCGAGGAGACGGTGGACCGGTTCTGCCAGTGGTACCTGGAGGAGTTGGGCGCGAATTCCACAAGCTGAGGAACAAGGACCAAGAGCGCACCCGTCCAGGGACAGACGCTCTCCGAAAACTCATTCTCCAGCGAAATCCGACTCCATCAGCCGCAGCCGCACGCCGGCAATGATCTCCCTCCTGCCGCCGGTGCGAATCCCCGCATAGTGGGTCGTCAGCCAGATCTCACCGGGCCGGCGTTCGAACAGGAATGGGTAGGAGAGCCACCCGCCGGGCTGCCGGGCCACCACCTGGGGGCGGGTCCAGGTCTTGCCGTCGTCTTCCGAGAAGGCGATGGACAGCTCTCCCCGCTGGGAACTGCCGGGAATGCGGGAATAGGGAAATTCCCTGCGCGCTCCGGGCGTGCGGTTCCACTCCTGGAGCGTCATCCCCTCCGGGTGGAGACGGTTCCAGGCCAGGACGAGACGGCCGCTGGACAGGCGGATCAGGTGGCCCGGGGCGCTGCTGGCGTCGATGCCGCTGGGACGGATCACCCGCCAGGAACGGCCCTCGTCCTGGGAGAACGCCTCCCAGAAGCGGTCCCAGTTGGTGCGGATCAGAGTCCAGAGGCGGCCGTCCCGGAGTTGGACCAGAGTCGGCTCGATGGCCCCGTCGTGATGCCCGTGTCCACCCAGATCGATGAGATTGCTCCGGGCCCAGGTGCGGCCCGCGTCGTCGGAAAAGTAGAATACGAAGGCGTGGCGCCCCGGATTGCGCAGGACCTTCATCACGGGAACCACCACCCGGCCGGAACTGGTCTCCAGGATATCGACCATGGCCCCGCAGTATTCCCGGGAGAGGAGCTGGGCATCGATCCAACTTTCCCCGCCATCCAGACTGCGTACGGACCAGACCTCGTTGAAGACACCGGGCTCCGGTTCGTGGGTCTCGTTGTTCCAACCCCATTTCCGGGTCTTGGTGTCCAGGAACACCAGCACGATAGCGCCCTCCCGGGTCTTGTGCAGGACGCGCCATTCCCGATGTATTTCGGGGTCCCGTTCCCGGAACACGGGTCCCCTGCTGCTCCAGGTGCGGCCGTCGTCGCGGGAGAAGTGGGCTTCGTTGCCCTCCACCGTCATGAGCCGGCCGTCGTCCAGCAAAACGAAGGGGCCGTCGCGGTCCGTGACCAGTTGTCGAGCCTGGGGGTGGGTCCATTCGGCCCGCTTTGCCGCTGCCGCGGACCCTCCAGCGAGGCTCGCCGGCCAGGGGTTCAACCCCACCAGGGCGGCGAGTCCCATCGACAATATGGCCATCATTCGAACCGGAGTATGCTCTGACATCCGAAAAGTTCCTTTCCACTGCCACATGCAGCGTTCCGGATGCGGCCGGAGCTGCGGTTCGCTTCGGCGGCCGGAACGGGTTGTTCAGTATAATCTCTCCGATTTTCCGGACGATATGTTGTATCGGGTGTGTCATTGGGACTTCAGAGCGGATCTGGCGGCACCGTGACCTGAGAAACTCCAATGAAGTCGACCTTGTCAGCCGCATCGGGGAGAACACGCGAGGCATGGGAATGATCGCTCGATCCAAGCTGGGTTGCGGTGCTGCACTGCTGGCCATCCTGTCCGGCATTCCGGCTGCGGCGCAAATGTCGACCGTTCGGGTGGGAACGGTGCTCGACGGCGCGGCCGATCGCGAGCTCGCATTTCGAGAGGCGGTCCGAAAAGAGTCCATTCGTCTCTTGGGCGGCCGCCATGACGTTTCCTTCCCACCCGAGAAACAAATGGTGGGTGATTGGACCGCCGAAACGTCCCGCCGACACCTGAGCGCTCTGTTGGCGGACCCGGAAGTCGATGCGGTCCTGGTGCTCGGCATCGTGGGAGCCTCTCAGGCGGCGCGTGCCGCAGACCTGCCGAAGCCGGTGATTGCGGCGCCCGTGCTGAACCCTGAAGTCGAAGGCCTGCCCGTGGAAGTGCGCGAGCGCCCGGTGCCCGGCAGGGAGAGCCTGTCACGGCACCGGGTGAGTGGTGTCAGAAACCTGAGCTACGTCTCCTACAACCAGGATCTGGAGCGCGAGATCCGGGAGTTCCGCAAGCTCGCGCCCTTTTCCCGGCTCGCGGTGCTGACCATACCGCGCCTCGAGGAGCCGCTGCGAGCCATGCGCGGCGAATTCCGCCGCCGTCTCGCTCCCATGGGCATTGCCGTGGATTTCATAGTGGTGGGCAACTCCGCCGAAGCAGCGCTTGACGCGCTGCCTCCCGATACCGAGGCGGTGATATTGGGCCTTCTGTCCCACCTCTCCCCTGGAGAGTTCGAGCGGCTCATCGCAGGATTGATCGAGAAGAGATTGCCCTCCTACGCTCTCGCCGGAAGGACCGACGTCCAGCGCGGAGCGATGGCCAGTCTGAAGCTGGACCGCTCGGAGCAGTCGTTCGTCCGGCGCGTCGCCTTGAACCTCTTCAACATCGTGCAGGGCGAGGCGGCGGCGGAGTTGCCCATCGATTTCAGCGTGGGCGAGCAGTTGACCCTCAACCTGACGACCGCGAGCGCCATCGGCGTCGACCTGAAGTTCTCCACCTTGACGGATGCCGAACTCCTGGGGGAGGCGGCCGCGCCGGCCGGGCGATTGCTTTCCCTCTCGGCCGTGGTGGAGGATGCCGTCAAGGTCAATCTCGACCTGGCTGCGGCCGGGAAGCGGATCGATGCCGGGCTGCGGCTGGTGAGCGAAGCTCGGGCGCCCCTGCTGCCGCGGGTGAGCGTTTCGGGCGGGGGCAGCAAGCTGGCCGGGGCGGGCGCCGTGTTCGGGGACCGCCAGCTTTCCGGTTCGCTCGGGTTCAGCCAGTTGCTGTATTCGGAACGGGTCCGGGCAGGCTACGACGTGGAGCGCCAGAGCCAGATCGCTCGCGAAGAAGAGGCGTGGCAGTTGCGGCTGGACATCGTGCTGGAAGCTGCCCAGAGCTATCTCGACGTCCTCCGCGCCAAGACCTACGACGCAATCCAGCGCAACAACCTGCAATTGAGCCGGTCCAACCTGAGTCTGGCGCGCCGTCGTTTCCGTGCCGGCGCGACCGGACGGGACGAAGTCCTGCGCTGGCGCAGCGAGATCGCCCGTAACCGGCTCGCCCTCCTGGAGGCATCGGCGCGTCGGAAGGCAGCCGAGATCGCCGTCAACCGCGTCCTCAACCGGTCACTGGAAGAACCGTTCCAGACCTCCGAAGCCGGTCTCGCCGACCCCGGCCTGACGGTCAACTTCGAACGTCTGCGACCCTACATCGAGCGTCGGGGAGCGTTCGGTCTCTTTCGGCAGTTCATGACCTTCGAAGCGCTGGACGGCTCCCCGGAGCTGAGGCGGATCGACGCGTCCATCCGGGCCCGCAAGAGAATCGTGCTGGCTTCCAAACGAGCCTTGTATCTGCCGGAACTCGGGCTTGACGCGCAAGTGCAGGGACAGCGGAGCGCCGGCGGCCTGAGTCTCTTCCCGGAGGGACTCGGAGGGGGCGGGACGGACTGGAGCATCAGCGTTCGTGCTTCGCTACCCCTCTTCGAGGGAGGGGCGTTGCGAGCCCGCAGGAGCCGGGCGCAGATCGAACTCGAAGAAATGGCGATCGAGCGGACGGCCACTCGACTGGCCATCGAACAGCGGGTCCGTTCGGCCCTGTTGGAAGCCGGCGTCTCCTTCGCCGGGATCGAGCTGGCGCAGGAAGCCGCGTCCGCTGCCCGGGAGAACTTCGAACTGGTCCGCAACTCCTACTCGCAGGGTGTGGTGGGCATCATCCGGGTTCTGGATGCCCAGTCGCAAATGCTGGCCGCGGACCTGAGCGCGGCCAACGCCGTGTTCGACCACCTGATCCACTTGATGGCGGTGCAGCGCGCGGTGGGACGTTTCGATTATTTCCGATCTCCGGCGGAACGCGACGCCTGGCTCCGGCGATTGGAGAAGTTCTACCGGGAGAGAGGGCGCGATGTGCACACGGACTGAAGCAACTCGACCCGTGACCGGATTCTGCCGCCCGGCAGGACGCGTCCTCCGGGCAACGGCGAGGCTCCTCGGCGCGGCGGCGATGGCGCTCGGCGGCGGGTCCTGTGGATCCGGAGAGCGCCCGCAGGAACCACTTCCGGAACCTCGGCCCCGTCCGGTCAAGTCCGTTGAGGTGTCCGCCCAGGGTGGAGCCCGGGTCCTCCGTTTCACCGGCGTTGCGAAAGCAGAGAGGAGTGCCGGCCTCGCCTTCCGAGTCTCCGGCAGGGTCCACAAGTTGCATGTCGAGCAGGGGGAAATCGTCCAGGAGGGAGCATTGATCGCAGAAATCGACCCGGTGGATCTGGAGATCCAGGTGCGCGAAATCGAAGCCTCCCTGTCCGAAGCCAAGGCCCGGGAGGTTCTGGCGACTTCAGAATTCCAGAGAATCCAAGGCTTGTACGAGACGGACAGCGTCTCGCAGGGCGATTTCGAGTCGGCTCTGGCGCAACGCGAATCGGCGCGGTCGCGTGTCGAATCGGCCCAACAGAGACTGGAGCTGTCCAAGCTGCAAGTCGGCTACGCCACACTGCGGGCGCCCGTCGCCTGCGCCATCGCCGAAGTCAAGGCGGAAGAGGGCGAGTTCCTCCAGGCCGGGTCGCCGGTGGTGGAGATGGTGACCGGACGGACTCCACAGGTCGAGATCAGCGTCCCCGAGAACCTGATCTCCCAGATACGAGGCGGCACAGCCGCGACCGTGACCTTCTCCGCGTTTCCGGGACGCACTTTCGCCGGCCGTGTGAGAAACGTGGGAATCGTCCCCTCCCAAGGGGTCGCCACCTACCCGGCGACCATCGAACTGCAGCGCACATGGCGCGACGAGTCGGGCACTTCGAAGGGCGTTCCCATCGCTCCGGGCATGACCGTCGAGGCAGAGATCGAATCCTCCTCCGACGATGCCTCGTCCCGTCTCGTGGTCCCGTTGAGCGCCATCGCCTCCGATCGGGAAGGCACTTTCGCCTATATCGTCGAATTCGGCAGCGACAATCTGGGTTTCGCGCGGCGGCGGGCCGTAGAAACGGGGCGGCTGGTGGCCGGCGGCATTGAAGTCCTGACAGGGCTCTCCTCGGGGGACCAGGTGATCACCGCCGGCGTCAGCCGACTCCAGGACGGGCAGAAAGTGCGCCGGATCGCTCCGCCGCAGAGACAGCAGTGAATCTCACGCGTTTCGCCATCTCCAACGACCGTCTCACCGCCGTCATTCTCCTGGCGACTCTGCTGGGCGGCGTCATCGCCATCCGGACCATGGAGCAAACCATGGACCCCGGCTTCACGATCCGCACCTGCCAGATCGTGACCGGTTTTCCGGGCGCAAACCCGGAACGCGTCGAGGATCTGGTCACGGACCAGATCGAGAAGGCGGTCCAGGAGATCCCCGAGATCGACTTCGTGAGCAGCACCTCGAAGACCGGAATTTCCATCGTTTCCGTGAATATCCGAAACGAGTTCAATGACATGCGTCCGATTTGGGACAACGTGCGGCGCAAGGTGGAAGCGGTCGCCCGCCACCTCCCCGAGGGCGCGTCTCAGCCGCAGGTGAACGACGAGTTCGGCGCCGTCTACGGAACGATCGTGGCCGTGACGGGAGACGGATTCGACTACCGCGAACTGAAGGACGTGGCGCAGCAACTGCGGGACGCGCTGCTCAGGCTCGCCAACGCCGGCCGCGTGGACATCGTGGGGATGCAGGACGAGCGCATCTTCGTCACGTACAACGACGTCCGGCTGGCCGAGCTGCAGCTCTCCGTAAGCCAGATCAGCCAGATTCTCGAGTCCCGCAACATCCTGATCTCCGGCGGAAGCATCGTGGAAGGGCGGGAGCGTTTCGAGTTGGAGCCGTCGGGGAGCTTCGAAACGGTGGAGCAATTGAAGCGGACCGTTATCAGCGCACCCGACCAACCGGAATTCCTGCACCTGGAGGACATCGCGGAGGTGACTCGCGGCTACGTCGATCCCCCCGAGAGCATGGTGCGAGCCAACGGACGACCGGCCCTGGCCGTGGCGGTCTCGGTTCGAGAGGGCGGCAATGTCGTCGCGCTCGGAAAGGAATTGCGGGAAGCGCTCGACCGGCTGCGGGGCCGGTATCCGCTCGGGATCGATCTGGACATCGTGGCCTTCGAGCCGGTCCGTGTCGAGAACAAGGTCAACGATTTCGCCATCAGCGTTCTGCAGGCCGTCGTCATCGTGCTGGGCTGCATGCTGCTCATGCTCGGCCTTCGCACCGGTCTGGTGGTCGCGGCCCTGGTGCCCTGCGCCCTCCTGACCAGCCTCCTCGTGATGGCGTGGTTGGACCTGGGACTGAACCAGATGACGCTGGCCTCGTTGATCATCGCCTTGGGCATGCTGGTGGACAATGCCATCGTCATGAGCGAATCCATCATGGTCGCCATGTCCCACGGAACTCCGCGCGTGCAGGCTGCCGTCCAGTCCGCCAAGGAGCTGCGCGTTCCATTGCTGACCTCTTCGCTGACGACCTCGGCCGCGTTTTTGCCGATCTATCTCGCAGAAGGCAGCATGGGCGAGTACACCGGGGTCCTGTTCGTCGTCGTCACCATCGCGCTCCTCAGTTCCTGGCTGCTGGCGTTGACGGTCGTCCCCCTCCTGTGCTCCCGGTTCCTGCGCGTTCCCGCCGCCGAGCGCGGACAGGAATACGCGAGTCTCTTCTATCGAGCTTACCGGGTACTCCTGCTGGCCATGGTAAGAATCCCCCTTCTTTCTACGGCTGTCGCCGTGGTGGTTTTCGTGGTCTCGCTCTGGGGATTCTCAAGGGTTCCCAAAGTGTTCTTCCCCGGCGACGACACGCCGATGATGACGGCCGAGTTCAAGGCGCCCATCGGCACCTCCATCGAGGAGACCCGGCGGTTTGCCGAGGAATTCGACAACTTTGTCCGGGAAGAACTTGCCGGCAACCCGGAACGTCCCGACGGAGTGGTCTCCTGGTCCACCTACGTCGGTCAGGGAGCGCCCCGTTTCACGCTCACCTATGGACCCGAACCACCGAGCCCGGAGTACGCCTATGGCCTGTTCAATCTCACGGCGGCGAATGTCCTTCCCGAGTTGGCGCGGAAGATCGAGCGATTCTGCGAAGACCGGCATCCTTCCTTCATTCCGTCGGTCGGCCCGCTCTCCCTCGGATCCGTGATCCGGAACCCGGTGGAGATCCGGATCTCCGGCAACGACCGGGATCAGGTGTTCGCGATTGCGGACGACGTCAAGAGCCGTCTTCGCTCCATCGAAGGGACCCGGAACGTGGACGACGACTGGGGTGAGATGACCAAGAAGTTGACCGTCGATGTCGATGCCGCTCGAGCGAAGCGCAACGGCGTGACTCATCAGGACATCGCGGTCTCGCTGAGGTCGATTCTGAGCGGGTACAAGGCGACCGAGTATCGCGAAGGATCCGAGATCATCCCGGTGACGATTCGGTCCGTGGCGGCCGGCCGGCAGGACATCTCGAAACTGGAGAGCCTGAACGTCTTCTCCCAGAGCCGGGGCACGTCCGTGCCCTTGATGCAGGTGGCCGATCTGGCGCTCGGCTGGCAGCCGGCCAAGGCTCTGAGCCGGAACCGGCTGACCACCGTCACCGTATCGAGTGAACTGGAAGGCGGCGCCACCGCAGCCGAGGTCACCCGGCAGATCGGCGAGTGGCTGGAGGAAACGTCGCCGTCCTGGGCTGCCGGGATCTTTTACGAAATCGGAGGCGAGGTGGAGGAGTCCGCGCGCAGCGAGGGAGCGATCGTTGCCAAGCTTCCCTATGCGGCATTGCTGATCATCATCTTGCTGGTGGCGCAGTTCAATTCGATTCGCCGGTCTCTGATCGTCCTGCTGACGATTCCTCTTGCACTGGTGGGAACCGTGATCGGCCTGCTCGTGACGGCAGCCGATTTTGGATTCATGACCCTGCTCGGGCTTATCTCCCTGGCTGGCATCGTGATCAACAATGCGATCGTCCTGCTCGACCGGATCAGAATCGAGATCCGGGAGAAAGGCCGCACCCCCGCGCATGCCGTGATCGAGGCGTCCCAGCGCCGGTTGCGGCCCATCCTGCTGACCACCGTCACCACCATCGGCGGACTCTTGCCACTCTGGTTCGGAGGCGGCCCCATGTGGGAGACCATGGCAATCGCAGTGATCTTCGGCCTGGCGTTCGCGACGATTCTCACCCTGGGCGTGGTGCCGGTGCTCTACGCGCTCCTGTTTCGGGTGAAGTTCAAAGGTTTCCGCTACGAATCGGCGGTGGCGCGCACGGCGTCCCCCGAGGACTGAGGACGCCGGAGTCGAGGCCGGCGCGGCCTCTGCTCCCATCTCGCGGAGAGCATCTTTCTCCGGGCAACTACGGGATCACCGGCCGCGATCCGCTGTCTGCCGGAATCTCCGGGCGGGTGAGGCATCGAACGATCCGTCCTGGAGAATTGGCTGGGGGACAGGGATTCGAACCCCGATAACGTGGTCCAGAGCCACGCGTGTTGCCGTTACACCATCCCCCATCCGGTGGGCCGAACGGAGCGCATTATAGCAAAACGGCTCCGCTCTGTCGGTCCCCGGCGGACCGCGTCGAGGGGTTCGGAGTCGGAGTTATTCCACCAGTTGCAGCCGCGTGGAAGCCTGATCCAAAAGGATGAGGGCGGCCTGGTAGTCGGTCCCGGGATCCCGGGAGCGGAGCATCTCCTCGGCCTTTTCCTTGTCCGCCCGGGCTTGGGAGGCGTCGATCTCTTGGGGGGATGCCACCTGCTCGGCCAGGACGATCACCCGGTCGGGAAGGACTTCGGCAAACCCGGAGCTGCAAAACAGTTGGACGCGGTCTTCACCCTCGGGGTAGGAGATGACGCCCGTCTTCAACTCGGAAAGGAGCGGCGCGTGGCCGGGAAGGATGCCCAGGTACCCTTCCGCCCCCGGTATGGTGACCTCGCCCACTTCGCCACTGAAGACCAGCCGGTCGGGCGCCACGATCTCCAACTGAAGGGCCTCGGGTAGCGCCACGATCAGGCGACCTCCTGCTCCAGCGCCTTGGCCTTCTCCAGGACCTCGTCGATGCCGCCCACCATGTAGAAGGCCTGCTCGGGAAGGTCGTCGTACTTGCCTTCGCAGATCTCCTTGAAGCCGGCGATGGCGTCTTCGACGCTGACGTAGACGCCGGGAAGTCCGGTGAACTGCTCGGCCACATAGAAGGGCTGGGAGAGGAACCTCTGGACCTTCCGGGCCCGGCTCACCGTGAGCTTGTCCTCCTCCGAGAGTTCGTCGATGCCAAGGATGGCGATGATGTCCTGGAGATCCTTGTAGCGCTGGAGAATCCCCTGGACGGTGCGGGCCACGGTGTAGTGCTCCTCGCCGATGATTCTGGGATCCAGGATGCGGCTGGTGGACGCCAGGGGATCCACGGCCGGGTAGAGGCCCTGCTCGAAGATGGCGCGGTCCAGGTTGGTGGTGGCGTCCAGGTGGGCGAACGCCGTGGCCGGCGCCGGATCGGTGTAGTCGTCCGCCGGCACGTAGATGGCCTGGATCGACGTGATGGAACCTTTCTTGGTGCTGGTGATCCGCTCCTGGAGCTCTCCCATCTCGGTGGCCAGATTGGGCTGGTAGCCCACCGCGGAGGGCATCCGTCCCAACAGGGCCGAGACCTCGGAACCCGCTTGGGTGAAGCGGAAGATGTTGTCGATGAACAGGAGCACGTCCTGCCCTTCCTCGTCCCGGAAGTACTCGGCCACCGTCAGTCCGGTCAGGCCGACCCGCAGCCGGGCTCCCGGAGGTTCGGTCATCTGACCGTAGATCAGGGCGGCCTTGTCGATGACCCCCGAATCCTTCATCTCCAGCCAGAGGTCGTTCCCCTCCCGGGTCCGCTCCCCCACCCCGGCGAATACGGAGAACCCGCCGTGGTGAGTGGCGATCCGGTTGATCAGTTCCATGATGATGACGGTCTTTCCCACGCCGGCGCCGCCGAAGAGGCCGATCTTGCCACCCTTGGAGAAAGGCTCGATCAGGTCGATCACCTTGATTCCGGTCTCGAACATCTCGGTCTCGGTGCTCTGGGACTCAAGGCTGGGCGCAGGGCGATGGATGGGAAATCGCACCTTGGCTCCCACTTCTCCCATCTGGTCCACCGGCTCGCCCAGAACACCGAGTACCCGGCCCAGCGTTTCCCGGCCAACCGGGACCGTGATGGGCTCACCCTGGTCCACGGCCTTCATGCCCCGCACTACGCCGTCGGTCGGCTGCATGGAGATGCACCTGACGACACCCTCGCCCAGATGCTGCGCCACTTCGGCGGTGAGGTCGATCTCCACGTCGCTTTCGAAACCCTCCGAGGTGACGTGGACGGCGTTGTAGATGTGGGGGACATGTTCCGAATCGAACTCGATGTCCAGAACCGGACCGATGATCTGCAGGACTTTCCCGACGTTCTCAGACATGACTGGTCTATTCCTTTCCCGGACTCACCCTTCCAGGGCGTCCGCTCCGCTGACGATCTCGATGATCTCCGTGGTGATGGAAGCCTGCCGGATACGGTTCATGGTCAGGGTCAACTTGTCGATCATCTCCTTGGCGTTCCTGGTGGCGGCGTCCATGGCCGTCATTCGAGCTCCGTGTTCGGCCGCCTCCGACTCCAGCATCGCCCGGAAGATCTGAGTCTCCACGTGCCGCGGAAGCAGAAAGTCCAGCATCTCACGGGGCGGCTGCTCGTAGATGTAGTCGACTCCCAAATCCGCTTCCTGCTCGGCCTCCTTGATTTCGAGGCGCCGGATCGGCAGCAAAGGCTCCAGGACCACGTCCTGGCGCACCACGGATTTGAACTCGTTGTACACCAGGTAGACGGCATCCAGTTCGCTGGCCGAGAAATAGTCGATGATCCCCTTGCCGATCTCCCGGGCGTAACGGTGATCCACCCGGGTCATGATGTTCACGAACTCGTGGCGCACGGGCCAGGGCCGGCTCTTGAACCAATCCACACCCCGCCGCCCGACCAGCGTCAGGCTCAGCGTCCGGTTGGCCGCCTCGTCCTCGATGAAGCCCATGGCCGATCGGATGATGTTGGAATTGAAGGATCCGCAGAGCCCGCGGTCGCCCGTGACGACCACCAGCATCACTCTTTCGCGGTCCCGCTGTGCCAGAAGCGGGTGCTGGCCGGGATCGATCCGCCGAGCCATGGAATTGAGCACCGAGAGCATCCGGTTGGCGTAAGGCCTGGCCGCCACGATCCGGTCCTGGGCCCGCTTCAGCTTGGAAGCGGCCACCAGCTTCATGGCCCTGGTGATCTGCTGGATGTTCTTGACCGAGCGAACTCGCCGCCGGAAGTGAATCAGGTTGCCGGGCATATTGTTTCAGGCGTCCAGCCGAGGCATTGGACTCGGGTCCGGATCGGATCCGGAGGTCAGGCCGCTTTCTCGGCCAGAAAACGCTCCTTGAACTCGGAAATGGCTGCGTTCATCTTCTGGGACAACTCGTCGTCCAGGGACCCCTTGTCCAGGATCTCCTGCAAGACGCTGGCCTTGTTGGTATCCATGAAGCGGTAGAGACCGGCTTCGAAGTCGCCGAGATCCGTCACTTCCAAGTCGTCCAAGTGCCCTTGCGTGCCCGCAAATATGATCAGGATCTGTTTCTCCACGGCCAGTGGCGCGTACTGGGGTTGCTTCAGAAGCTCGGTCAGGCGCACGCCCCGGGCCAATTGCCGCTGCGAAGTGGGATCCAGGTCCGATCCGAACTGGGCAAATGCCGCCAGCTCCCGGTACTGCGCCAAATCGAGGCGAAGGGTGCCGGCGATCTGCTTCATGGCCTTCATCTGGGCCGATCCTCCCACCCGGCTCACCGAGACCCCCACACTGATGGCGGGACGGACCCCGGAATAGAACAGATCCGTCTCCAGGTAAATCTGGCCATCGGTGATGGAAATGACGTTGGTGGGAATGTAAGCGGAAATGTCTCCCGCCTGGGTCTCGATCACGGGCAACGCCGTCAGGCTGCCGCCTCCCCGTTCGTCGCTCAGCTTGGCGGCGCGCTCCAACAGGCGGCTGTGGAGATAGAAGACGTCCCCCGGGAACGCCTCGCGCCCCGGCGGCCGCCTCATGAGCAGGGAAATCTCCCGGTACGAGGCCGCGTGCTTGGACAGGTCGTCGTAGATGATGAGCGCATGCTGGCCCCGGTCCCGAAAGTATTCGCCGATGGCGCAGCCGGAATAGGGCGACAGATACTGCATGGTGGCTGGATCCGATGACGAGGCCGAGATCACCACGCAGCGGTCCATGACGCCCGCATCCTCCAGAGTCTTGACCACCTGGGCTACGGTGGAACGCTTCTGGCCGATGGCCACGTAGATGGAGATGACCCCCGAGTCCCGCTGGTTGATGATGGAGTCGATGGCGACGGCGGTCTTTCCCGTCTGACGGTCGCCGATGATCAGCTCCCGCTGTCCGCGCCCGATGGGGATCATGGAGTCGATGGCCTTCAGCCCGGTCTGCAACGGCTCGGCCACCGGTTGCCGGTCCACGACACCGGGCGCCAGACGCTCGACGGGCATGTTGGCGTCGGTGGCGATGGGTCCCTTGCCGTCCTCGGGCCGGCCCAGGGCATCCACGACCCGCCCCAACATGGCTTGTCCGGCGGGAACCTGCATGATGCGGCCGGTCCGCTTCACCTGGTCTCCCTCCTTCACCTGATGAAATTCACCGAACAGCACGGCGCCCACGTTGTCCTCCTCCAGATTGAAGGCCAAGCCGTAAACGTCGTTGGGAAACTCCACCAGTTCCAGGGCCATGACCTTGTCCAAGCCGTGAACCCGGGCAATTCCGTCACCTGCCGAGATGACGGTTCCCACCTCGCTGACCACCAGTCCCGTGTGGTAGTCCTGGATCTGACTTCTAATGATCTGACTGATCTCGTCCGCCTTGATCGCCATTTGTCTCTTCCTCTTGACCTGTCAACTCCGTCGAATCCCGATCCGGGAACGGCAGTCCGGCGCCGCGGCGCCGTTCACTCCAGCCGGCTATTCCTGGCCGATCCGCCGCCGGACCTCCTCCAACTGCGTCCGGATGGAGCCATCGTAGATAACGGATCCGACCTGGATCCTGAGCCCGCCGATGAGGGACTCGTCCTCCTCATAGGAAAGACGAACCCGGGCCCGTGACAATTCCGAAAGAACTTCGGTGAGGCGACTCCGAACCTCCGAGTCCAAACCCCTCGCCGAGGTCACCACACCCCGGACGACGCCGGCCCGCTGGTCCATGGCCTCGGTGTAAGCCTCGACGTACTCGCCGTATTCCCCGATTCGACCGTTCTCAAGCAGCACCAGAATGAAGTTGACCGTGATGCCGACCAGAGAGAGCCGGCCCGCCAACTCCTCTGTGATCCTGCGCTTGGGAGCGAAGGGAATGGCCGGATTCATCAACGTCTCCACCAACTCGGGTGAAGCCTGCAGAGCCGCGCCAAACGAGTCCAGGTCTTCCTGGACCCGCGTCTCACGGCCCTCCTGAACGGCCACTTCGGCCAGGGCCCGAGCGTACCTGCGTGCCCGTGACGAAGCCATAGTCGGTTCCTTCCAACTTGCTCAGTTTCGGCTGTCGAGGTGCTCGACGGCCCTGCCCACGACCCGGGCGTCCTCTTCAGCCGTCAGCTCCTGACTCAACCTCTGCCGGGCCAGACCCACCGCCAGATCGGCGGCGTGGGACCGGATTTCGTTCCGGGCCACGCGAGTCAGCAACTGGATCTCCGTTTCCGCTCGCCGGGTCAGGCGGTCCACATCCCGTTGGCTCCGTGCCAACACGCGCTGCCGCTCCAACTCCGATTCCTCGATCGTGGTCTGCCTCATGCCGGCCAGTTCATCGTCCAGCCCCTCGATCTGCCCCTTGACCGTCGACAGCCGCTCTTCGGCCTCCTGCAAGGCCTGTCCCGCCGAGCTGATATTTTCCTGAATGCCACGCTTGCGGTCGACCAGAAACTGCCGCAGCGGAGCTCGTAGAAAGTAGACGATGATGCCCACCAGGACGGCGAGATTAAACCACCGGCCGACGGTCTCGATCCAGCCCCAGCCGCTCCCTCCCGAGGCAGCGATCATGAGGGGCGCCGCCACCAGCAGCGCCAACCAGAGTCGCCCGTATCGCCGGCGCGAACCCTTTTTCCCTGTTCCCATGGAGGCTTCCGCCTGATCGTTCACGTTTTTTCGGTTCTCATCGGCCGGTAGCGGCTGATTCAACGGCGTTCAGGCGGCAACCGATAGCATCCGGCTGTGTCGTCAAGCCTGAATTCCGGACCCGAGCTTGTACTCGGGTTGCTGTTCACCCTCCGGAAATTTCGGGAAAAGAAAACCGGGGAAGGCCGGCAGCCCTCAGGCCCGGTCCAGAATCCTGTCGGCCAGGATTCGCGCGGTCTCCCCGGCTTCGCGACTCAGATGCCGCTTGGCCGAGTCCAGATCCGCTTCGATCTCACTCCTCGCGTTCGCCAGCATGGTCTCTGCCCGTTGGCGCGCTTGCGCAACTCGGTTGTTTCCCTCTTTCAGCGCCTCGGCTCGAACCGATTCCGCCAGCTTGTATCCCGCCTGCCTCTCCTCTGCCAGCTTCTGTTGGTATTCTTCGTGGAGAATCTGATGTTCATCCAGAATTTCCTGGACTCGACCGCTCACCTGGGTCGTCCGGGCCTGCCGTTCGGCCAGGACCTCGAAAAGGGGGCGAAAGAGTACCCGGTTGAGAATGAAGAGAGTGGTCAAAAATATGGCCGCGGCAACCGGCAGCGTCCAATCTGGTGTCAGCAAGGTTCTCCCACTCCCGTCTCTAGACGGGGCATCTTCTAACATGATCGTCCGACGCAGGTCAAGGAATCCGGGGCGAGCCCTCGCCAGCCAGTCGGCCCACGAGGAGGAAGGTAACGTCAAATGATCGCGCGTTTTATCCCGGTTGTCGTGCTCCTGTTTTCCTTTCCGGGACTGGCCCAGAACCGGGCGACCACCGCCGAGATCACGGGCCTGCTCGAAGATACGACCGGCGGCGTCCTGCCCGGCGCCACCGTGACCGCCGTCAACCCGGACAACGGCCTGACCCGCGCCGCCGTCTCCGGCCCCATGGGGTCCTACAGCATCATGCTGTTGCCGCCCGGCCGGTATGACATCCGCGCTGAGCTACCCGGATTCCGCGCCGTGCGTCTCGACGACGTGACGATCACCGTGGGCGCCCGCCGGACCATCAGTTTCACCCTCGCTCCTGCCGGTGTCGCGGAGGATGTCACGGTGACCGCAAGGACCTCCGCCGTCGAAACCACGACGGACACGTCCGACGTGACGCTCGACCGCCAGGCCATCTCGAACCTGCCCATCAACGGCCGGCGCTTCCATGATTTCGTCTCCCTGACTCCGACCGCTCAGGTCGAGCCACAGCGCGGACAGATCTCGCTGGCGGGACAACGCGGCATCAACGGCAATGTCAGCATCGACGGAGCCGACTACAACCAGCCGTTCTTCGGCGGCATCCGGGGCGGAGAACGTTCGCAGTTCACGTTTACGATTCCCCAGGAAGCGATCCGCGAGTTCCGGGTGGTCAAGGCCGGCTACTCGCCCGAGTTCGGCCGGTCGACCGGCGGGCTCGTCAACGCCATTACCGAGTCGGGCACGAACGCAACCCACGGGTCGGCGTTCTACCTCCTGCGGCCCGAGCAACTCGCGTTGCAAAACGCGTTCGGCCAGGACGCAGCGCCGACGCAGCACCAGTTCGGCGGCTCCCTGGGCGGCCCGCTTGTCCGAGACCGGGCGTTCTATTTCGTCGCCTACGAACAGCAGGAGTTCAAGGCGGGGCGCGAGGTGCGTTTCACCCGGCTCTCCGGCTTCTCGCCCACGGCGGCCAGCCGCGAAGGGTACGAACACTATCGAGGCCTCGAGACACCTTTCGACGTGACCAACGACGCCAAAGCCTGGCTGGCCCGGTTCGACTTCGACCTGGCGCGCGGAAACCGCTTCAACGTCCGCTACAACGGCAGCACGAACCGGGCCCTCAATTCCGACGGCGTCGGGGGCGTCATCGTTCCGACCACCCACCGCTCGCTCGAAACCAACGGCACGGAGGAGGATTCGACGCAGACGGCGGTCGGCCAGTTCACCGGCGCGCCGTCATCCAACCTCCTCTTCGAACTGCGCGGGCAATATTCGCGGGAGGACCGGCCGCGCTCGGCCAATGCCCTCAAGCCGCTCGTCGATCTGTCGCTCGGGGAATTCGGCACCCGCAGTTTCCGCCCCACGACGCAGTACGACTGGCGGGCGCAGGCGGGCGGCAATGTGACGTGGCTCGCCGGCTCGCACGGGGTGAAGGCAGGATTCGACGTCAACCACGTCTTCATCGACCAGATATTCGGCTTCTTCCAGAACGGCGGCTATCTCGTCTTCGGCTCGGACGTCGAGACCACACTGGACATCATCGGCGTCGGCGGCGCCATCCCCAACCGGTTCGACTCCCGCTCATTGATCTACGTTCAGCAGATCGGAAACCTGAAAAACTCGTTCGCGACCGACGAGGTCGGACTCTTCGTGCAGGACGAGTGGCGCGTGGCGCCCACACTGACGGTCAACTACGGACTTCGCTGGGACGCCCAGCTCAATCCGGCCCCCGACGCCGACAACCGGACCCTGCTCGATCAACTGGGCGGCGTCAGGTTCCCCATCGGCCGCACCGTCGACCCGTCGACGATCCCGAGCAGCCGTCAGCAGTTTGGTCCCCGGGCCGGCTTCGCGTGGGACCCCACCGGCGGCGCGAAGACTGTGGTTCGGCGGTTCACCGGCGTCTACTACGCGCGGACCCCGTTGCTGCTCCTGTCCGGTCCGATGAACAACTTCCGCGTGCCGCCGGGTGACGTGACGGTGGCCCTGCCGTTTCGCGTCCCTCCGGGGAATCCGAATGACACCCTGTACGAGCAGATGAATCTGATCGGGATCGACCTCAACGAGCGGACTCTCGACAACCTGCCGACCCTCACCCCGGACCAGATGTCGGCCATCGCCACCGCGCTCGGAATCGAGAACAACCCGTTCGCCGGCGCCCGCCTCACCCTGATGGACCGGGACTTCAGAAACCCGATGGCGAGGCAGCTTGGCGCCGGCGTCGAGCACGAGATCAGTCCCGGCTGGTCGCTGGGCGCCGACCTGCTCGTCGTCGACACGATTCACCTGCAACGCAACCGGGACCTCAACGTGCCGCTGCCGGCAGTGAGGCGCGACGATCCGGCGCAACGTCCATTCTTCGGCCTGCGGAGCGGAACGGCGCGGCCGGTGCCGGGACTCGACAGCGTGACGGTCCGCGAGTCGACCGCGTCGGCGCTTTACCGCGCGCTGACGGTCCGCTCGGAGATCCGCCGCTCCTGGGGACAGTTCAGCGCCTACTACGTGTTGTCCAAAAACGAATCCAACGACGACAACGAACGGTCGGCAAGCGGAGTGTCCTACGAGAACGGATACGACCTGGCCTCGGAGTACGGTCCCAGCAGACTCGACCGCCGGCACCAGGTCCACGTGACGGGCGTGGTCATGCTGCCCGGAGACGTCGATATCTCGACCGGAATGTACATCTTCTCAGGCGCGCCGTTCGACGCTCGAATGGGCACCGATTCCAACGAGGACCGGGGCGGCGCCGACCGTCCCTACAGCGCGCCCGGCGTGCCGTTCACCAGAAACGCGTTCCGCGACGTGCCCGTTGCCGACATCAACCTGAGGGTGCAGAAGCGGTTCTCGGCCGGCGCGGACCGGCAAGCGGTGGTTTCGCTGGAATTCTTCAACCTTTTCAACCGCGACAATGTCACGCTCCGCCAGGGTTTCTCCACCGTCGCCAACTATTGCGCCAGTTCGCGCGACTTGTCCTGTGGCCTTGACGGACGACCGTCGAACCCCAACTTCGCCCGGACCCGGGGCGAAGACGGCGAATACCTGACGGGGAACATCCCGGGACCACCCTTCCAGATGCAGATCGGCTTTCGGCTGCTGTTCTGATCAGGTTTCCAATCGGTCCGGGTTCCGGACCCCGATGAAACTACAGCCGTCCAGACCAGGCCGGACGATCCCATGGTCCCGCAGCCAGCACTTGAAGATGCCCGCGACTGCCGGCCGACCGGCACCAGCCAACGATTCTCGTATTCGGCCACTTGATAAAGCCCGCGACCCGAAAACTTCCGCCCCCGGCACTTGACGGATAAGATAATATCTTTTATCTTATCCGAATGTCTTGGGGTTTCTACGGTCGGGAGGAGGAGCTCGGGTGCCTCTTGGATCGTTTCCGGCGGCAACGTTGGTTCTTCGGAGCGATCCGAGGGCGGCGGCGAATCGGGAAGACGGCCCTGGTCCAACAGGCACTGGCCACTCACCGTGAGGACCATCAGGTTGGTCGACGCTGCCTGATGGTTCAGCTGCCCGACAGTACTCCGGCCGATTTTGCCCAAGTCTTCCGTGACGCGGCGTTCCAGTCCGGACTCGGGGGCTTGATCCCAAAGTTGAATGACGTGAGCACACTGCCAGCCATCGCCGGAGCCATCGGTTCGCTCTGCGCCAAAGGCGTCATCGTCGCACTCGACGAGTTTCAGATCTGCCTCCGAGGGCCGCTCCGCGCCCTGCCCTCCCTGCTTCAATTTCAGGTGGATCAGCTACAGGACACCGAGACCGAGGGCGGGCTCATCGTCCTCGGTTCGGTCCAGGCGGAGATGAATTCTCTTCTCCAAGACAGCCGGACACCGTTGTTCGGGAGAACGACGTTCAATTTGAATCTTGGCCCCTGGGATCTGAGAACCGTCTTCCATGTCAGTGACCTGCACCAAGCGGACGACCCGAATCGCTTTCTCACGTTGTGGACCCTCTTCGGGGGCGTTCCCAAATTCTGGAGGCACTTCGCGGAAGTGGAGGAGGTCGACCGTGTTCCCAACTGGAGCGACTGGGCCGCCGAAGTCTGCGCCAGCCTGTACCTGCGCACGGGCGCTCCGCTGCAACAGGAAGGAGAGATGTTGCTGCGACATGAGCTCCGGAGGACTTCCCTCGCTATCCTGCGGGTTGTCGCCCAACGTCCTCGATGCAGCCACGCTGACTTCAGGCGGGCACTCCCGGAAGTGACGACTCCGGGGCCCTACCTGAAAACCCTCACCGGCGACCTCCAATTGATACGGAAAGATCTCCCATTGTTGGCGGGCGACGGTACGCGTCGAGCCCGTTATTCGGTTTCCGATCCGTTTCTGAGAGCCTGGACGGCCGCTCTCCAGCCAGCCTGCATGGCCGCCCGCACCCGCCCCACCAGGGAGGTGACGCAACTCTTGATTCCCCGTCTGAGTACGCTGGAAGGGCGGGCCTTCGAGGAGTTGGTGCACTTGGCTATTGAAGAAGTCTCAAGGGCCGGCAGTACCGATTTTCCGGTGACTGCTCCGATTGGCGGATACTGGAAGCGGCCCCGGCGCGGCGGCGAAATCGAGATCGATCTGATCGCGCGCAACGATGACACTCGACGCGTACGATTCGGTTCGTGCAAACGGAATCCGAGGGAGCACGATGACGATTCATTGGCGTCGTTTCGCCGACATGTGCAGCGTTTCCTCCGGACGGACGAAGGAAGGCGATTCTCGGACTGGGACCAGGAGTGGGCACTCTACAGTCCACGCTTTCCGTCCCGACAACGGGACCGGCTGGAGACCGCCGGCTGGATCTGCCGCGACCTGTCGGACTTTCGGAATCGATTGGGCAGGAGTGATGCCGGAGCGACCGGGGCCTTCATCGTCTCCGAAAAGGTCGCCGGGAGAGACTGATGGACGCGACCAGCAACGACGGAAGGATCACGGTCGTCAACGGAAACTGGGGCCAAGCGAGTCTGACTTCCATACTGGCCGTTCTCGAATCGGCATTCCGGATGCTGACGTCGGCCTTCGGCGCCAGACCGGACGCGCCCATCCACATCTCCCGTTGGCAACAGGATTATTCCATGGTGGTCTTTGGACAGCGGCCCTACCAGATCCTGCTGAGCACCGGCGACACCTATTGGTCTCAGTATGTCTTTCAGTTCTCACATGAACTCTGCCATGTGCTGACCGGGTTCGAACGTTACCGAGAACATCGCCACAAGTGGTTCGAGGAGACCTTGTGCGAGTTGGCGTCGTTGTTCGTCCTCCATCGGCTGGCCGACGACTGGAAGCGTCAGCCGCCGCTCGCCGTGTACAGGGCGGCGCAGTTCGCGCCCAATCACCAGACCTACGCTCGCGACCGGGAGCAGCAACACTGGGCGTCCGTGGGAGGGGACCTGCCGACGTGGTTTGCCGCAAACATCGGTGAATTGGAAACGAACCGGTACGATCGCGTCCGGACGGGTATCGTGGCCGCTGCTCTACGACCCCGATTCAGTCAGGAACCGTCTTTCTGGGAATCCTGCCGATGGCTAGACCGTTGGGACCCCAACGATAACGAAACCTTCGGTGGCTACCTCGATTCATGGTGCACCGATCTGCGGCGAAACGGCCTTAAGATCGGGACACCCGAAGTCGTGCGGGGACTGCTGCTTCCGCAAAACGGCTGAGTCGAGGTCAGCGCGCCTCCTGCCACCAGTCGTGGGTTCGTTGCAGCTGCGTCCGAACATCGGCAACAACGTCGAGGAGGATTCTTCGGACTCCATGGCATCGGCGCCGGTACTCATACTCCGCCCAAGCGTACTCGATCCTCGTCTTCGCTCCACCGTCGAGGCAGTTTCGGAAGTTGCGCACAAGCAGCCCATTCGCACTGTCTGACGTCTTTGCGAGCATCTTCGCAGCCCACATCCGGGTTCCATTGACACCTGTACGCCTTGGCAACGCGGTCGTGACCGGGTTGGCCGACCGTTCCCCAAGGCTCAATGAAGGCTTTGCGGAGAAGCCTCGCTTCCCTTCCCGAACTCGCTAACTTGGCAAGGGAGAAATGCGGGACGGCCGATTCGATCAGAGTTCGTGAGATCTCTTGTCCGGTGGAGATGGCAGTCATTACCGGCGAACCATTCAGGCACTCGCGGCGTAATTCCCAAATCTTCTTACCGCGTGGAGTCAATCGATAGGGTACGGTCTCGTCCCCGTCCAGCAGTAATCCCATCGCCCGACTCGGACCGAGATAAGTCCCCAGGATGGCACCACCCTGGTTTTCTGGACAGGATACGGAATCACCTCCCAGAAGTCGGTCGATCCGATCGCGGTGAAGATCCGTTCCAAGAGCGCCAGTAGTATCGACTCCATTTTGGTCGCCGTCCAATCGGCTGGCTGCTAGCCCGACTTTACCGTGTTCGCATCAGCATAGCATTGTCCTAGCGCTTGGGC
>JAPPLF010000017.1 GCA_028874215.1 Acidobacteriota bacterium | reverse complement strand
TATCCCGCATCTCCTGCCGGACTTCGTGGATCTCTCCCCGCATCTCGTGCCGCATACCCCGCATTTCGTGCCGGACTCCCCGCCAACTGGCCAACACCAGTCCAGCCAGGCCGACTCCTACTGCGACGACGGCTACCAGGACGCTGATCAGGTCGACATTCATGGGGTGGAGTCCTCGGATGTTGTGCGTTCAATAGTATACAAACGACGATCGCGGAAAATATGCGAAAGATCTCGGTTGGGGCGGGGCGGCGGTTTCCTAACCGCCGATTTCTTATTCGGCGTGGGGGGGGGAAGAAGAATGGGCGATTAGGAAATCGCCCTTCCAATCGCCCTTCCTGGCGGCGCTGGTCCTAGTCCACGGTGCGGGGAATGAAGACTTCCCGCAGTCCCTGCAGTAGTCCTTCGACACGGCCGATCCGTTCCCGGAGTTCGGCGATTTGGGAGTCGATCCGTCCCATGTGGTTGACCATTTCCTGACGGACTTCGTGGATCTCTCCGCGCATCTCGTGGCGCATGTCCCGCATTTCATGCCGGACTCCCCGCCAACTGGCCAACACCAGTCCGGCCAGGCCGACTCCTACTGCGACGACGGCTACCAGGACGCTGATCCGGCCGACATTCATGAGGTCGAGTTCTCGGGTGTCTTGCGTTCAACTTACATAAAACGACGGCCGCGAAAAATATGCGAAAGATCCCAGCGGGAGCGGAGCGGCGGTGTCCTAACCGCCGCTTCCTGACGCGGTGTGAGGGAAAGAAGAACGGGCGATTGGAAATCCTTTGTGCTATCCAGAGGAGCGACGGTTGCCGAAACCTCAATGTCCGTTCCGTCCAGGCTTTACCGACCCGGTTCTATGGCCACGCCTTCTGTAGAAGAGCCGGATTGCCGCAGGCCCCACTCCTCCGTGCCGTCGTCCGCGTTTGCCCACCGGACCCCGGTCCCAGTCGTCCAGTAGATCTTTTTGGCGTCGATGTCCAACGCCAGGTAATTGCCGACATTACGTGCCGTGACGATGTCTTCTGTCCCGGCTTCGCCTATTTTGATTCGCTGGATCTTTCCCTGGGCCGTCAAGTAAAGATAGCCGGCGCCCACAGCCAAGCCTTCCGGGTCGCTCGCCATCCCGGTGTGGAGCGAGTACCTCACGTTGCTCCCGTCCAGGTCTGCAAACCACAAATAGTCTGATGATCTCTGTGTCCAGTAGATCTTGTTGCCGCCGATGTCCAACGCCAAGCCAAGTTGGTTGTTCACACTGGTTGGCCCGTTGCCGGTAAAAGTGACAACGTCTTCCACCCCGCTCCCGTCCAGGTTCGCCCGCTGGATCTTGTGATTGGTCTGGTCCGTCCAGTAAATTTTTCCGGCGCCGATGTCCAACGCCAAGTGAAATGGGTTTTGTAAACGGGTGACGATGGCTTCCACCTCGCTCCCGTCCAGGTTCGCCCGCCGGATCTTGCCGCGAATGAGATCCCCCGAAACCACAATGCCGATTTCCGTCCAATACATCTTTCCGGCACCCGGATCCAGAGCCAAGCCTCTTGGGGCGTTCAAGCCCGTGACGAGGGTTTCCACCCGACTGCCGCCCACTGGGAGTCGCTTGATCTCTCCCACCCTGTATCCATCCACCCAGTAGACCCTGGCGCAGTACGACACTGATGAGCGGTCACTGATTCCTTCGAACCAATCGATGAATTCGGTCTGCCTGGGAAGGCACAGGCTCTGATTATCGTTAAAGTGGAAATTAGACAGGCGATCCAGCCGCAGGAAACTTGCCGGGATCGGTCCCTCCAATGAATTGGAATAAAGATGCAATACAACCAAACCGGTCAGCCTGCCGAGTTCCGGCGGAACCGTGCCGCTGAGGTTGTTGGCGCTGAGAACGAGTTGCCACAACCGGGTGGAGAGGTTCCCGAGTTCGGCTGGGATGGATCCCGAGAGACCATTGCCCCAGAGGTTCAGATCCGCCAGGTTTGACAGGTTGCCGAGTTCCGGCGGAATCGGGCCCGTGAGAGCATTCTGGTGAAGCGCAAGTCCTACCAAACTATCCAGGCGGCCGATTTGGGCAGGGATCGCGCCCGACAGGTTGTTTTGGCCAAGTTGCAGCGCAGTGACTCGGCCGGCATTGTTCACGGTCACGCCGTACCATTGATCTAGGGGAGCATCCGTCAGCCAGTTGTCGTTACGAGTCCAATTCGGTCCGCCCGTCGCGTTGTAGAGCGCCACCAACACAGCCTGGTCCGCCGGTGCGGTGACGGTGACCTTGACCTCAGCCGAGGCGGTCCGTCCGGAGGCGCCCGTAACCGTGATGCGATAGGTCGTCGTTGAGGTCGGCGACACGGTCCGCGAACCGGAAACCGGCACCGAACCGATGCCCGGAGTTATGGTCGCGCTCACCGCGTTCGTGGAGGACCAGGTCAAGGTGGCGCTCCGGCCCCGCTCGATGGAAGCCGGGGAGGCCGACAAACTCACCGTCGGCAGCCCGGCGACCGTCACCCGAACGGCCATCGAGCAGTTGTTGCCGGTCGCGGTCTCCCCGCTGACGGGGTCGACGCAGGCGCCGTAGTAGTAGGTCCCGGCACTCGACGGGGCCGTCAATTGGATCGACTCGGCGCTGGTGAGCGACGCGTCAAGAGCACTGACCGCGTCCGTTCCCACGGACGTGTCGCCGGTCGTTATGGTCGCGTCGCTGGAACGGTAGTAACGCAACGTCGTCGCGCCCGATCGGCTCCCTCCCTGATTGCGGACGGTGGCCCTCAGATCGAAGGATTCTCCAGGTGTCAGTGTGGAGGCGCTGACCGAAGGCGATGCCACGACCAAGTCCGGCGGCGGGTTTCCGTCTGCGCCTTGGTCGCCCAAGTCCAGCGCCAAATCGGCGGGACCGTCCAATCCTGTGACGAGGTCACGCACTCCAGTCCCATCCAGGTTCGCCCGCTGAATCTTGCCACCACCACCCGTCCAGTAGATCCTGTCCCCGCCCAAGGCCAAGCCGAAAGGCTGGTCCAATCCCGTGATGAGGTCACCCATTCCGCTGCCGTCCAAGTTCGCACGCTGAATCGTGTCCGTCACATTATTCGTCCAGTAGATCTTGTCCCCGCCCAAGGCCAGGAAAATAGGCCGGTCGAATCCCGTGACGAGGTCACGCACTCCGCTTCCGTCCAAGTTCGCACGCTGAATCTTGCCGTCCCTGCGTCCTGTTCCAGTATGCGTCCAGTAAATTTTGTCCCCGCCCAAGGCCAAGGCAAGAGGCCGGTCCAATCCCGTAACGAGGTCACGCACTCCGCTTCCGTCCAGGTTCGCACGCTGAATCTTGCCCGTCACCAAATCCGTCCAGTAGATCTTGTCTCCGCCCAAGGCCAAGTCGGTTGTCCTGTTCGTGTCCAATCCCGTGACGAGATCCACGACCCCCGTCCCATCCAGGTTTGCCCGCTGAATCTTGCCGCCCGTTACGTCAACCCAGTAGATCTTGCCGCCAACCAGGTCCAGGGCCAAACCTAGCGGCTGGTCCAATCCCGTGACGAGGTCCACGACCTCCGTCCCATCCAGGTTCGCCCGCTGAATCTTGCCCGACGTCAGCAGAGGCTCGCCCAATTCGTCTTCCTCCGGCCCTTGGAGCGTCCAATAGATCTTGCCGGCGCTCTGGTCACAGTACGGCCCCGAGTGATCCTCGATCCCATCCAACCATGCCGTGAAAGCGGTTGTCTTGGGAACGCAAAGTCCCTGATTCTCCTCGAAATGGAATGAACGCAGGCGATCCAGCCGCAGGAAACTTGACGGAATCGTTCCCTCCAGCCGGTTCCGATTGATCCACAGCCGCTCCAGGTTGGCGAGGTTTCCGAGTTCCTCCGGGATCTCCCCCGTCAGTTGGTTGGTATGGAGGCCCAACGTCTGCAACTGGGACAGCCGGGACAACTCCTCCGGGATCGCCCCCGTCAGCCGGTTGTCCGTGAGGCCCAACCACTGCAATTGGGACAGGCGGGACAACTCCACAGGGATCTCCCCCGTCAGTTGGTTCCTGTTGAGGAACAAACCCTCCAGTTGCGACAGCCGGGACAACTCCCAGGGGATCGTCCCCGTCAATTGGTTCCAGTTGAGGAACAACCACTGCAACTGGGACAGCCGGGACAACTCCACCGGGATCATCCCGGTCAGTTGGTTATCGTAGAGGTCCAGGATCTGCAGTTGGGCCAGGTCTCCGAGTTCCGGAGGAATCCGGCCGACAAGGTTATTTTCGTCGAGGTCCAACTGGATCACGCGGCCCTGCCCGTCAACCGTGACCCCGAACCAATCCCCCAGCGGCGCCTCAGTTACCCAGTTGTCGGCGTCGACCCAGTTCGGCCCATCGGTCGCTTCGTAGAGCGCCACCAGTACAGCACGGTCTCCTTGCGGTGCTGCGGTGACGGTGACTGTCGCCTCGGCCGCGGCTGTCCGCCCGGCGCCGTCCTGGACCGTGATGCGATAGGTCGTCGTGGCGGTCGGCGAGACCGTCCGGGAACCCGACGTCGGCACCGAGCCGATTCCCGGTGTGAGCGTCGCGCTCACCGCGTTGGTGGAGGACCACGTCAAGGTCGAGCTTCCACCCTGCTCGATGGCCGCCGGCGAGGCCGACAGAGTCACCGTCGGCGGCGGGCTGCCGCCCGGCGAGCGCCCTTCATCCTCGACCGGGATCACCGGCACGGCAGAGAGCGACCCTTGCTGCTTCCCGAACCGGAGCCCGAGCGGAGCGAACGAAGAGCCGTCCTTGGACCGCAAGAACAACGTCCCACGGAAGTCATTGAGGAAGGTCGTAGCGACTTCCTGGAACCATTCCGGAAGGGTCAAAGCCTGTTGCTGGAAATTCCCGAAAGTCAGAACCTGACCAACCGGGTCCCGGCCCGCTTCGTTGCGGATCCTAAGCTCGATCTCGGGGGCCGCCTCCGGTTTGAAAAGCGCCAGTCCGGTTCCGACCTCGCTCGATTCCTCCACGAACAGAGCGAAATGATCTCTCGGGTCGATGGGAGCGACCCCGACCTCGATCCCGGTTTCGGCATGGCGATAGACCAGCAATCCACGGACCGACGCATGATCAGGCTCCACGTGGATCCAACCGCGCCGGATTCCCGTCCCCCCGCCGCTTCTGAGAACCCTGCTGCCTTGGGCGGGAAGCTCGAAGCGGGTTCCCGAGGTGAAGAGCCCGCTAACCGGCTGCCCTTGCTGATTGTAGACTTCGACGTCCACCGCGGCCCTGCGGACCGGGTCGAGGTTGCCGAGAACGAGTTGCACCGACCACCCGGCCCCGTCCACATAGTCCGGGAAGTACAGTGAACCCGCGTCCGGCTGCCCTGGTTGGAAAGGATTCGGCGGGGCTCCCCCGTCCTCGACGAACGGGATCACGGGCACGGCAGAGAGCGACGTCTTCTGCTTACCGAACCGGAGTCCGAGCGGGGCGAACGAAGAAGCGTCGCCGGACCGCAGGAACAGCAAACCCTGAAAGTCTCCGCGGAAGGTCACCCCCATCTTGTCGAACCATTCCGGAAGGGTCTGGGCCTGTTGCAGGAACCCCCCAATGGTGAGACCCGGCCCGAGCGGGTCGCGCCCCGACTCGTCGCGGATCTGAAACTCGATCTCGGCGGCCGCGTCCGGTTTGAAAATGGCCAGACCGGTGCCGATCCCGCTCGATTCCTCCACGAACAGAGCGAACTCGTCACGCCGCTCGACCGGGGCGACGCCGACTTCGATTCCGCTTTGCGTGTCTCGATAGGTCAGCAGCCCCTTGACCGATCCCGCGGAGCTCCGAACCTCGATCCATCCGCGCCGTACCGCCCCAGTCCCGGCGTTTTTCAGGACCCGGCTGCCTTGGGCGGGAAGATCGAATTGGGTTCCCGAGTCGAAGAAGCGCGAGACCCGCCAGCCTTGGTCATCGTAGGTCTCCACGTCCACACGCGCGCTGTGATCCGGATCCAGGTTGCCCAGCACCAGTTGCACCGACCATCCGCCCCCGACCACGTAGTCGGGGAAGTAGAGGGTAGTCCCCGGACTGGCCTGCGTCTGTTTTTGGATCGACTCGTCGGATGCCGAATCGGCGGTCTGCAGAACCTGGGCAGATCCCTGCGCCGCCGACCCGGCGGACAACAGCACACTGGCGATCAGTAAACGCCAGAATGTCTTCGCGATGCTGCGCATGGCTTCCTCTCGTCTTGAAGCAATTGAGTTCGATCCGTGCGAAATGGAGGCACTCACAAAACTACACGACACAGATGTACTGGGAGTGATCTTTTACTCTGGTCGTGTGTACTTATTGTGTATTGTTGCGCCGATCACGAGTTTTCCCACCTTCGTCCGCCTCCTCGACCGTGGTTGATCCCCTGGAAGCGGCGGCCGACCGGATGATGGCGTACGCGGTTGATCCGTCGCGCATGATCGCCGAGACCCCTGATGGGGCCTACCGCCGGGGGCGGGATGGATCGTACAGGTCAGGTCCACCGAAACCAGGACGCACTGATTTCCGTCCCGCCCGGACACGGGAAGGTAATTTTGGTCCCTACCATCGGATGGTGTTGCTCAAGTACCTGCCGAGTTGGCCGTCGATGCTGATATCTGCGGCCAGCCGGAACTCACCCGCGTCCGTTGGTGTGTAGGCACACAGTTGCCCGGCCGTTTCGGTGCCTGAGATATCGGCCCATTCGAGGTTCGGTGAGGCTCGGGTCTGCCAAATTGAACGGACGACGTCCTCTACGGCGATACAGCCTTCACTCGAAATGGACCCCACGGTCACGTTCCCGCGTGCTACTGAGAATCTCCCTTGCGACGCATGGTCTTGCTCACCTGCGCCGACACGTTCGAAGATCACGAGCCCTTCCTGTTCCGTGTCCAGGTACGCGTGCCGGCCGTCGGGACTGGCCGCGACGGACCGGACGTGACTGAACTCCGGAATCTGTTGGTTGTAACGGTCCGATTGCCAGGGCGCCACGAAGTCAGTCGCCGCCAGAGAATCGACTTCCTCCTGCCATTGGATCCCGAAGGCCAGATTCGAGCAGAAGACGTCCACCGCCGGGATTCCCCTTCGCGAAACAGCGAATCCGCACCGGTCGCTCCAGTCGAAGTAGAGCCAATCCTGGGTCCAAAACCGCTGCAACGTGCCCAGCGACTGCGGATTTGAGGGGTCCTTCTCCAACCCATACACGGCCATCCTGAAGCCATCCTCGTCAAAGACGAACAGGTAGCGGTCGTCGCCGCTGATCGCCAGCGCTTCGCCGCGCCACCCCAGACTCTCGTGAAATTTATCCAGAAGTGGTCGACCCGAATCGGCGTCGCGTTCGATCACCCGCATCGATCCATCCGTGATGGCGTAAATATGGCCGCCGCTATCCGAGATCACGGCTCGTCTCAGGTTGGGAATCTCCCGTGTCATGACATGCCGCAGCTCGCCGGCAGTATCCAGATCCAGGATCTGCAAACCATGCCCGGTAAGGACCGCGTGCAGGAACGATCCTCCGGAGTCCATGAAGACGTCATCGCTACAATTGGTGCTGATCGGATCCCCTGTGATCGGAAACCTCCCCTCGCCCGCAAGTTCCCGCTGGGTCTCGTCGCGCGGTGCGAAACGGAACCATGTCCCACAGCGATGCGCGTAGAGTTCCCTTCGATGCGGGTCCCAGATCAGCGAGCTGTTTTCCAGGCTGTCGTCGTCCAGCAACTGGCGGAAGGTCAGATCCCCGGTTTCGGGGTCGCGTTCGAACACCTGCAGCCCCAGCTTCGACGCCGCGTACAGCGCCGTGCCGCGATCATTGAAGGCCAGACTGAGCGGTCCCTCCAATTGCACCGAGCTTCCATCGGCTTCCCGGTCGCCGTCGGCCAAGCCGCCTGCGTACCTGAGCCAGACCGGGGGTTCGGTCTCCCCCCAGTGCATCGTGAACTCGCCGTCACCGATCCGACCGCGGGACCCCAGCCGGATCGTGTGCCGGGCGCCTCGTTCCGCATGAAAGATCACCTCGATCGCCTCGGACTCGACTCCCTCCGGCGGATAGCTGCTTCTCACGAACTCCAGACCTCCGAACCCATCGCCGCCCTCCCGGTAGAGGGTCAGCACCCACGGGCCCTCGGATTCCTCCAACCAGAACCGGTGCCAGCCGGTCGCCGGAGCCCGGTATGTCCACCACAGGGACGAGTGACCCAGGGCGGAGCCCCGCTCGCCGCGCTCGGCGGTGGCGAAACGGTTCGATCCGGAGACCGACCCGGCGGTTCCCGCAAGCGTTTCCGCGCCGGCCAAGTCGTCGTTGACAGGGGTGGGTCCCCAGAGGAGCCTGGCGGAGGCGTAACTCTGAGAATAGGCGGCAATGTCTCCCGTCCGAAAGCCGGCCGCGATCCAGACACGTTGCCCGGCCTCTGCGGACACCACGAAATCGGATGGGGCCATGTCTGTTCCGGTCAGGGCCATCAGCTTCAATTCATCGGGAGACGGACCGGTAAACGCGGTGACCTGCAACTTCGGGTATGTCGGCGTCGATTCCCCGTTGTTCGTGAGCCGCCAGGTATAGGAGGAGCCGGACTGTTGACCCGGCTGGAACGGATTGGGCGGGCCGTCTCCGCCGCCCTCTCTCTCGGGAACCTCCCACATCCACCACTTGGTCCTCACTCCCGTCTCTCGGGGCTCCTCTGGAGCGACGGTTGAATTCCGGTCCACGTCGACGACATGTTCCGAGGACACTGCGCTTTCCATCTCCTCCGCACCCGAAATATCGTCGTTGGGCGGAACGTAGCGGTCCGAAGGCCGCCAGGTCAGTTGGTACGGACCGCCGGATTGATCTGCGCTCCGCTCAACGACGGCAATGCGATACTCCCGGCCACGGCCCGCGGGGAATGACACCTGCCAACCTGGATAGTTCGAAACCAGCCGGAGCGAGTCAACGCCGTTTCCCTCGAAGGCCAGGACGAGCCGGTCCGAGTGACTGCTGTGGAAAAACCACCTGCCGTCCTCCGGCGCAGTCCATCTGTACCAGGTGGACCCTGCCGCATTTCTCCCGAACCACTCGTCCGGTTCCAGGGTGGCGCCCTGGTTGTTGCCGTCCACAAACCCCGCTTCCCCTTCCAACACTTCGGCCCGTGCGAAATCGTCGTTCGCGGGACGGGACCCTTGCGACCAGCGGAGGTCCAGGCGGACGCCTCGGCCGAAGTGGCTCACCCGGATCCGGTAAGACTGTCCCCTTTCGGCAAAGAACAGGATCCCCCCCTGACGGGAGGCGACGGGATCCAACGCCGAGATCCGACGGCCCTGGAAGACGTCGACGCGATCGGAACGCGAGGAGAGTCTGAAACGGACAGCCCCGTCCGCCGGCGCCGTCCAGCGGTACCAGACCGAGCCGGCGGGCCGACCCTGCCAGACAGTGAACACCGGTTCTCCCGGTTCCGGGGTCGCCAGAACCAGGTCCACCGTCTGAGAACCCTGTTCGCCCCGGATGGTGGTTGCGGAAGCGAAATCGTCGTTGGCGGGGCGCCGGGCCAGCTCGGCGTTTCCGGTTCCGGTGGGAGCAACATCCACGGAAGCGGATGCGCTCGTGGCGTTCCAGGCACTCGCCGTGAAGTAGAGGCGGACCGGTTCTCCGTCCCCTTCGGAGGAAACGGCAAAGCGGACCTCCTGGGTTTCGCCGGCCGCGATCTCGCCCAGGGGGATCGGCATGCCCGGCGCGAAGGGCGACTCGACGTCATCCGGCAGGTCCGCCGGGACTCCATCCTCGCGAGACACGTCCAGGATGCGAATCCGGATGTCATGGCAGCCGGACTCTTCTCCCATGTCCCGGCAGTCCACGTGCAGCCGGCTCCCGGCCGCCACGTACTCGTCCGCCCTCACCCTCAGAGTCAACTCCTGTTCCCCGTCTCCCGGCAGGGATCTCCGGTCGGCGTCGATCTCCAGGTTCGGCGTGGAGGCCCCCCGGATCACCGTCCAGGCCAGGGCCGCCCGGGGAGGTGCGGTGTAGACCCGGTGCGCCACCAGCTTCGCCCGATACGTTCCGGGACGCGGATTCCTCACGATGATCCACTCCACGTTGTCCACCCGGGACGCGGAAACGTGCTCTCCGCACGCCCCCTCCCCGCAATTGCCGTCCCGGTCCAGCCACAGATCCAGGTCATTGAGCACCGTGCTGTCGATGGTTTCCGCCGGAGGCTCGTCCCACGTCATCACCAGGTCGAGGCGGCTGGCGCCCTCAGGCACCTCGATGTCCCGGGCGGCGACCTCCCCCTCCTGCAGCTCGGAGACCACACCGCCGCCCACCCAGCCGTCGGACCGGTCCCGGTTCAGGACGGCCGTGCGCGCCGACACCTTCCCCAACCCGTACTGCGCCTGCAACGAACCGGGTCCGTCGGTGTTGGTGGAGGGAAAGGCGTCCGGAACCTCCAGCCAGGGATCCGGCCGAATGGCGCCGGCCATCAGCCGCGCCCGGGCCAACGCCGGCTGTTCCCGGTACTCCGGGACCGCATCCATCAGCAGCGCGGCCACCCCGGCAACGGCGGGGGACGACATGCTGGTGCCACCGAGCGCGAGATACTCACCGCGGCTCCCGCCCCCTCGGGCTGAGTGGACCCGGACTCCGGTGCCGACGATCTGAGGGCCCAAACGCCCGTCGAACGTGGGGCCATGGCTGCTGAAGGAGGCGAGATCGCCGCTGTCCAGAACGGCGCCGACGGAAAGGGAGCTCTTGGCGGCCCCGTACTGCGAAAAGCCATTGATACTGGCGTTTTGCTGGGCGACGACGTAGAGCTGGCGATGGCCCCAGACGATGGAGTCGAGCTTGCGGGCACTGCTGTCCCGCCCATCGAAGCCCCGGGAGGTCCCAGCCAGGCTCATGTTGACGATGAGGGGCTTTGCGGGAAATGATGGACGGCCTGATTCGGCGCACTCCGTCGCCTCGGCCAGGAAGTCCATTCCCGGCATGATGGTGACATCCGACCCACTACCCCCAATCGCCAGGACCTTGGCGAAACGGATGTGCCGTACGCCGGGCGCCATGCCGGCGAACCGCGGTTGGACGGTCCCGTTCCCGGCCACGGTCCCGGTGACGTGGGTCCCGTGGCCGTTTGCATCGATCCATAGATCCTCGGACTCTTGAAGGATTCCGTCCGGCCCGCCCCGGGAGTTCCACACGAAGTTGGCGGCGCAGATGCTGTCCCGGTTCGACACGATGTCCAAGTGATTGATGTTGAGCCCCGTGTCCATGACGGCGATGGGCACCGATGAGCCGGCCGAGCCGAAGAAGACCCCCGGGGACCCGCGGGACCAGCGCAGGGCGTCCGCCCCCATGGCGGGAACGGCCGTGTCGTGGGCAGTTCGGACGATGCCCACCGGCTCGACGGCCAACACGTAGTCCGCCGCCGCAACGGCTTCGATCCGGGCGTAGGCCACGTTTGCAGTGTAAACGCGGATGTCCGGGTCGAAGCGGCCCACCACCGCACCCAGGTCCTCAAGGGAACTCCGCCACCGGCCGTCCGGATCGTCCGCCATTAGAGTGATGAACACGGGCACCTGTTCCCGGGGGGATGACGCGAACACCTCGCCGGCAAATGTAGCGGGAAGTTTCTGCACGGGCGGGACGGCGCCCAAACCGTCGACTTCGGGCAGGGCCACGATCTCATGCAACAGAGCCGGGTCGCCGGGCAACCGGGCGCGTATCAGGTTGCCCGAGGAACCGAGGGTGGTGATTCCCAAGTCCGCAAGCGACCCCGCCACCTGGTTCGGTCTCGCATCCTCCGCCAGTCCAATCCAGCCGAAGGACCAGTCCCGGCCGGCCTCCGAAGCCAGGGTAGCGAGGGTTTCGATGGATTTGGCCGGGTCCAGCCAGTCGGGGCTGGGTCTCGGCGGCTTGTCTCCGCCGTCGACGTCACGGGCAATTCGTACTCGCGGCATCTCCCCGTGGTAGGAAACGAATGTATATCCATCCGGAGGCGAGGGAGCCGGGTCCTCCGCAGATCTCTTGACCGCGAGTAGCGTTTCAGCCGTTCGGGGCGGGGCTTGAATTTCGGGTTCCCGGAGGGTCCCCCGGCTTTCGGCTTCGATCCAGGCCAGGACAGCGCGGGTCGCCCGCGCCTCTTCGGTCAATAGAGGAGCCGGTTCTTCGCCAAGAGCCGCATAGTAAACGGCCAGCCCAGCCACACCTGCGGCAACGACAAGCGCTACCGAGACTTGGATGGATTTCCGCTTGGAATTCGAAATGATCAGTCCTCGATCAGCCTGCGGCAAGAGCACGAAACTGGTGGAGCAAACAAGGTTTACTCTGGAATCGGTTGGCGCCTTTGAAGACCGGGCCGAACAAACACAGATCGATGATCGCCAAGCATCAGCGAAGGGAGAGGACTGGCGGGCGTCCGTTGTTGGATCGACTCTTCAAATGCCGAATCGGAGGCATCCACCACTGGGGCTGGCCCTTGGGCCGCCGACCCGGCGGACAACAGCACACAGGCGATCAGCGCCCCCCGGATTGTCTTCGCGATGTTGTGCACGACCTCCACTTCTCTCCAGGCAAATGGCGTTCTCCCGTGCGCGAAAAAACCAACCACCACGTTACAAGACAGACGTGTACTGGGAGTGATCTCTTCATCTCATCGTGTGTACTAATGGTGTAATCTTGCATCGATCGGGAGTCTGTCTACCTTCGTCCGCCCAGTCGCCGATGAGCCGGCGCCGCCGATTGAACAGTTCCGTGGTTGCGGACGTTGGCGTCTCCTTCCCGCCGCTTCCGAGTCCGGACGTTGAGATCTGAGGAAGGTGGGCCAGCAGCAGGTTTCGACGACTGTGAGACGGTAATGCTGGCGAGGTTAAAATGCTGGAGTCACGACACAGGTCTCCAATGTGCCGTAGGGACCCTCAATCGTCACTCGCCTTAGCCATGCGATAGCCGACCCCACGAACGGTAAAGATGTAGGTCGAGTTGGTCGCGTCGTCGCCCAGCTTACGCCGGAGCTTCTTCACGAAGGTACGCACGGGCTGGGAGTCGCCGGCTTCCATCCGGCCCCACACTCGGCGCAAAAGGACATCGTACGTCATGACCCATCCGGCATTGACCGAGAGTACTCGAAGCAGATCGTATTCGGTTGCCGTCAGAGGAACCGTCCGGCCGGCCAGAGTCACCCGGCGTTCGTCGTAGTGGATCGTCAGTTCCCCCAGATGGAAAGCCGCGGGTGGCGATTGGTGCCGGCGCAGAGCCGCTTGGACTCTTGCCACGAGCTCCGCTGGCGAGAAGGGTTTGACGACGTAATCGGTGGCTCCAATCTCGAGGGCCCGGACGATCGTCTCGTCTCTTCCGTAGGCCGAAATGAAGATGACGGGCAGATCGGACAGCTCGGGCAGGCGCTCCATCAACTCGATGCCATCGACCCCGGGGAGTATCAGGTCCAAGAGTACCAATTGGGGCTGTTTTGTCCTGATGAGGTGGGACACGGCCTGCGGGTCCCCCGTCACGAGCGGGGAAAAGTCTGCTGCCGTAAGGGCGTGCCGGATGTATCTGAGCGTCTCCGGGTCGTCGTCAACCACCAGTATGCGGGGTCGCCCGCGCCCTCCGTGCGACGGGTGGGAAATGCCGCGTGTCGTACTGCCCGAGGCACCGGTTTCGATTTCTTCGGCCACCGGAATCGTGAACGTGATCTCCGTGCCGCGGCCGGTCCCGGCACTCTCGGCCCGGATACGGCCCCCGTGGGCCTCCACGAGACCCTTGCAGATGGCCAGGCCCAGACCGGACCCTCGCATTCCCCGTCCTTTGCCGCCGAAACTAACATGTTTCCGGAACAACTGCGGCAGCCGGTCCGCTGGCACGCCGCTCCCCCTGTCCGATACGGTGATCTCAACGTGTACACCATCCTGTACCGCGCCGACCTGGATGGGGAAGGACTCCGGAGCGTATCGGGATGCATTATGGAGAAGATTGTTCAGAACCTGCACGATGCGCTGCCGGTCAGCCAATACCCGGGGCAAGTCTGCCGGTAAATCGATCTGTACAGTGTGCTGGCCGCCACCGCTCAGGAATATTTTCCTGGCTTCGTCCACGATGCTCGCGACTCCCTCGGGAGCCGGGCTGACTGAAAGTGTACCCGTCTCGATTTGCTCCGCATCCAGCAGGTCACTGATCAGACTGTGCATATGTTTGGCCTGCTCGTTGATGATACGAAAGAACTGAAGCATCTCTGTCGGATTCGGTTGTGGTGTCGTGTCCAGCACGGTCGTGGCGGAGCCGGTGATCGAGGTCAATGGAGCCCGCAACTCGTGGCTCACCATACCCAGGAACTCGGCCCGCGAACGCTCCAGGTCTTCGAGCGGCGCCAAGTCCTGCAAGGTGACCACCATGGATTCGACGTTACCCGCCTCGGAACGGATCGGCGTGGCATTGATCAGCGTCGTCACGCTCCGACCGCCGGGCACCTCCAGGACGATTTCTTCGACCCGCACCGTCTCGCCGATTTTCAGAGCTTGGTCCAACGGCCATTCTTCGAGAGAAGACTCCCTTCCGTCGGCACGCCGGAATTTCACCACCTCCAGCAACTGCTCCAGCGGCAGACTCGGCGTGTGCAGGCTGTCTGCAATCCGCTTCGCTTCCCGATTAATCATCACCGGCCTGCCGGTCCGGGCGTCAATGACCACGACGCCCACCGGAGACATGTCGATCAATGCCTCCAGGTCGGCCCGCGCCCGGTGCACGTCCCCGTGCGTCCGGGCGTTGGAGATCGCCGCCGCTGCCTGCGATGCGAACAACACCATGACCTCTTCGTCTTCGCTCGTGAACTCGTGGCCGCCTTCCTTCTCGGCGAGGAAGAAGTTGCCGACCTGCACGCCCCGATGACGCATCGGCGTCCCCTGGAACGTCTTCGACAGCAACAGGTCGGAAGAATAGCCGAGGGACCGGACGTAAGCGGGCAAGTCGCACAGCCTCAATACCCCCGGAAGGTCGCGGAAATGCTCGTAGAGGAGCGGTCCCTCGGTCCAGTCCGTCATTTGCTTGTGCTCTTCCGCGGTGAATCCGGAATTGACGAACTCCTGCACCTTTCCGGACTCATCGATGGTCGCAATCAAACCGTAACGGGCCCCGGTCAAATCCCGCGCGCTTTCCACGACGTCTTGCAATACGGTGCCGACGTCCAGGCTCTGGCTGATACGCAGGATGGCCGAGTTCAACTTGGAGATGCGGTCCTGCAATGCCTCGATTTTTTGTGTCAGTTCTTTGGGATTCTGCAACGGCCTGGTCCTTCCGGATTCCCGCAACAAGACTCAGCTTGGCATTTCACCAATCGGCTCGATGGCCGAGCCAGCTTCGAGCCACCCCGGTGACAAATATTTTGTGTCTTGGGACAAAGATACACAATAACGACACTCTGTTCTTCCATTTGTCACTTCGAGTACATGATTTCCTCGTGCTCTACATTCACTCATTACTCTAGTCCAGTGGAATGAACGGCACGGGACACAAAAAGGATGGTGGCGACCTGGTGGCAGGTGGGCGGGCACGAGCCAAATCGTTCGATCGAATCCTGGCTAATTTTTGTGATCCCTTCCTTCCTGGAGGATGACAATCCGCCGGGAAGCCAGGAAACGCGGACTGTCGCCGGACTTCTCTTCGACTTGAATTATCTTGTTGCGGAACGGAATGGAAAAGGGAAACGGCGAAGTACGCGAAATCTGCGACCTGTTTGTTGCTTGTTCAGCACGTCAAGCATTAGGAGTCAACCCCGTTTCCGATTCGGCGAAGAACCCGGGAATTGACTGAAAAAATTAGTGTTTAGTAGTTCTTGGCTGAGGGGCGGACGGGATTGGAGATCGCCCTTCCTCTCGCTGGAGCGGCGGTTTCCTAACCGCCGATTTCTTGCTCGGCGTGGGGGAAAGACGAAGAGGGCGATTAGAAATCGCCCTTCCAATCGCCCTTCCGGACAGCGCGGCTCCTAGGACGCTGTCCGGCGGGTGAGAGCATCCCGCAATCCCTTCAGCAATCCTTCCACGTGCGCCATGCGTTCCCGGAGTGCGGCGATTTGGGAGTCGATCCGTCCCATGTGGTTGCGCACGTCCCGCACCTCCTGGCGCATGTCCCGCATCTCCTGCCGGACGCCCCGCCAACTGGCCAGAATCAGGCCGGCCAGGCCGATCCCTACTGCGACGATGGCTACCAGGACGCTGATCAGATCGAGATTCATGGCTTGGAGTCCTCGGACGTTGTGCGTTCAATAGTATACAAACGACGATCGCGGAAAATATGCGAAAGATCTCGGTTGGGGCGGGGCGGGGCGGGGCGGCGGTTTCCTAACCGCCGATTTCTTACTCGGCTTGGGGGGAAGAAGAATGGGCGATTAGGAAATCGCCCTTCCAATCGCCCTTCCAATCGCCCTTCCAATCGCCCTTCCAATCGCCCTTCCTGGCGCTCGTCCTAGTCCACGGTGCGGGGAATGAAGACTTCCAGCAGTCCCTGCAGTAGTCCCTCCACATGGCCGATACGTTCCCGGAGTTCGGCGATATGGGAATCGATCCGTCCCATGTGGTTGCGCATGTCCCGAACCTCTTGCCGCATATCCCGCATCTCGTGCCGGACTTCGTGGATCTCTCCGCGCATCTCGTGGCGCATGTCGCGCATTTCATGCCGGACGCCCCGCCAGCCGGCTAACACCAGTCCGGCCAGGCCGACTCCTACTGCGACGACGGCTACCAGGACGCTGATCAGATCGACATTCATGGCTTGGAGTCCTCCGATGTCTTGCATTCAACAATATACAACGACGGCCCCGAAGAATATGCGAAGGATCCCAGCGGGAGTGGCGGTTTCCTGACCGCCGGTCAGGATGGAACGGCGGTTTCCTAACCGCCGGACTCCCGCGTAGCCATGCGGCGACGCAAGAGCGGGCGATTGGAAATCGGCCGTCTTTTCCTGGTTGGGAACGTTAATTCAAATGGCGGTACAATTCGCGGCAGGCATCTGTTCACGGTTTGCCGGGCAGGTTCCGTCGCGATCAATCGGAGGGAGGTTCGGATATGACCCCGGAACTCGTTGGTATCGTCGCTGCCTCGCTCGCATTGGGAGGCTTGATGGTTTCCCTGTTTGCATGGGTGAAATCCGATATCAGCCGACTCCAGGATGGATTTGTCCAGATCCGGGAACGCATCGCCCACATTGAAGGCCTCCTGAAGGGCCTGGGCGACTCGATCACGGCAAGGACAGACTGACCGATTCCGCGACTGTGCGTTCCAATCGCCGGCGCGCGACGCCGCGGCACGCCTGACGAAACCCCAACCTGACCAGCTTCATCCCGCGCCGGATCATCGGCGGCAAGAAGGCCGTGTGACCCATCGGTCGACCGTCCCCCCTCTCACGGCGATTGGAAATCGGCACTCCTTGGTAGACTTGGGGCAGGACCATGCGAGCGACCGTCGTCATCCCGACCTTCAACCGGTCCCGGATCCTGGTGCGGACGTTGGAGGCGCTGGGGCGGCAGACGTTGCTTGAGGAGACTGCGGACGATTCGGGGGGCGGCGTTCCCTACGAGGTGATCGTGGTGGACGACGGGTCCACCGACGACACGGGCGAGCGGGTTCGGGGGTTGGCTTCGGAGTATCCGGTGCCACTGGTTTACCTTCACCAGGAGAATCGCAAGCAGGGCGCGGCGCGGAACCTGGGCGTGGGGCGGGCCCGGGGGGAGTGGTTGGTGTTTCTGGGGGACGATACGGTTCCCGGGTCCGGTTTTCTGGAAGGGCATCTCGGGGCCCGAGACGGGGTCCGGAACGAGGATGCCGAACGGGTCGTGGTGATCGGGTACACGCCTTGGGCCCGGGAGTATCCCCGGACCCGGTTCATGGAGTACGTGGGCGAGGAGGGGTGGCAGTTCGGGTTCGCGCTGATCGAAGACCCGAACGACGTTCCCTTCAACTTCTTCTACACCAGCAACCTCTCCATCTCCCGGGAGTTCTTCCGGGAGTCGGGGGGGTTCGACGAGGACTTCGGCGAGTACGGGTGGGAGGACATCGAGTTGGGATGGCGGCTCCACCGGATGGGGATGCGGCTGGTCTACCACGCGGACGCGGTGGCCCACCATCACCACCCCACGTCGGTGAGGGCTTTCGTCCGGCGGCAGCGGCGGGTCGGCTCTTCGGCCTGGAACTTCTACCGCAAGCATCCCGAGTTGGCGGACTTCCTCAACGTGGACCGCCTGCCCCGATACCGGCTCCGGGACCGGGTGCGCATGGAGCTGCTGACCTGGGCCTGCGCCTGGACCGAGAGACGGGGTTGGCCGGACCTGAGCTCCCTCTATCCGGATCTCATGAGCTACCACTACAACCTGGGGCTGCTTCGAGGCCGGCGGGAGGAACGCCAGGCATGACAGGCGGCTACGATCCCAGGCTGACGGTGATCATCCCCACCTGGAACCGGGCCCGGCTGCTGGAGCACTGCCTCTCGTCGCTGGCCAGGCAGCGGGTGCGATGCCCCGTCCTGGTGGTGGACAACGGTTCCACCGACTCGACCCGGGAGATGCTGGAGACCCGGTTTCCCGGGGTGGAGGCGCTGGCGCTGGAGGAGAACCAGGGTTTCGCCCGGGCGGTGAATCGCGGCATCCTCCATTGCAGCTCCGAATACGTGGCGCTCCTGAACAACGACACGGAGGTGGATCCGGGCTGGGTGGAGGCGGGACTGGCGGCGCTCGACGGGAACCCCTCCTATTGGTTCCTGGCGTCCCGAATGGTGGACTTCCGCCGGCGGGACCTCATCGACAGCGCCGGCGACGGCTACGACCGGACGGGAATGCCCTTCAAGCGGGGCCGGGGCGACGCGTGCCGGCTCCACAGCCATAGCCGGCCGGTCCTGGGGGCCAGCGCCGGCGCCGCCTTCTACCGCCGCCGGCTCTTCGACCGCATCGGGCTCTTCGATGAAACCTACTACATGTACCTGGAGGACGTGGAACTGAGCCTGAGAGCCCAGTTCACCGGCCATTCCTGCCTTTACGTCCCCGAGGCTATCGTCTACCATATAGAGGCAGCGTCCGATTCCTCTCGGGAAGACCTGGTGGCGGACCTCCTGGCATCGGTAGAGGAGGACTGCCGACTCGTCCTTCCGGCGGAGACGGACGCCAGGGTCCGGTCGATCCCACCCCGGCCGGACCCGCCTTCACTCCCCGTCTGCTATTCGCCGGCCCGGGTCTACTGGATCACCCGCAACCGGTGGCAGTTGATGGTCACCTATCAACCGGGACGCAACCTGCTCCAGTTGGCCTACGGCTGGGCCCGCAGCACGGCGTTCCACGCCCTCAAGGCGGGCTACCTGGGGTCGTTCCTGCGCGGACTCGCGGCGGGGATGGCGCGGACTCCGCAGGCGCTGGCCAAGCGCTGGCGGGTGCGCCGCGACCGGGTCCTCACGGGACGGGAAATATGCCGACTGATGAACGGGTCGTAGCGATCGTCGTCAACTGGAACGGGCGCGACGTCCTCCCGGCGACCCTGGACTCGTTGCGTTGTACGCTTCACCCCAACCTCGAGATCGTCGTGGTGGACAACGGGTCCACCGACGGGTCCGCGGACCAGGTGCGGGATCCGGTGCGCCTGGCGCCGCTGGCGGAGAACCTGGGTTACGGGGGCGCCCTCAACGCGGTGCTGCGGACATCGGTTCCCGGCGCGGAAGACGGCTCGAGTCCGGCCGCCGAGTATTTTCTCCTGCTGAACAACGACATCCTGGTGGAGCCGGAGACGGTCTCCCGGCTGCTGGAGACGGCCCGGGAGAAGGGGCCGGGGGTCTACGGACCGAAGGTCCTGCTGCAGGACAGGCCGGACCGGTTGGACGCCGCCTGGGGACGGATCACCTGGAGCCACGTCCTGGCTTCCTTTCGAGGCAAGGGGGCGCGGGACGGCGGGCGGTACGGCCGGGTCCGGCGGGTGCAGTTGCTGCTGGGATGCGCGCTTCTGGTCCACCGGCGGGTGTTCGAGGACGCGGGGTTCTTCGACGAGGACTACTTCATGTACCACGAGGAGGTGGACTTCCTCTTTCGCGCCGGAAGGCGGGGGTACCGGTCGTACTTTTGTCCGGCGGCGAGGGCCTATCACCGGCGGGCGCATTCGACGCGGCACGATCCCCTGAAGCGGGTGTTCTGGGTCCGGCGGAATGCGGTGCTGTTCCTGAGGAAGCATCGCGCCGGCGCCTGGGCATGGGGTTGTTGGGGGAAGTCGCTGGTGTTGAGCCTGGCCTGGAACGTCGTGCTGCTGCGCCGGCGGCGGGTGGCGACGATCTGGCGAGGCGTCGTGGCGGGGATGGGACGGGAGATTTCCCAATCGCCGAGGAGCGGCGATTGACAATCAGGAGAGGCGACTTTCCTGTCGCCCATTGGCAGGCGGTTTTCCTACCGCCCCGTGCACCCTTCGCCGCTCGCCGGCCGGGGTTTTCGTTGGTCGGTAGTTCGGCGGTAGTAAAGCCGACGCTCCATTCGACGATTGGTAAATCGGCTCGGGATCGGTCGCTTCGCTCCCGTGGCGACAGGAAAGTCGCCACTCCAATCGGCGGTAGGAAAACCGCCTTCTCCGGCGACAGGAAAGTCGCCGCTCCAAAAAAAAGGGGCAACCGCTGGTGCGGTTGCCCCTTTTGGGTTTGGGTCCCTTTTGGGGATGGTTACCGGACCGGAACCACCGGGAGGGTGGTGAAGATCCCGTTGTTGAAATCCATCTCCAGAGCCACGCCGGTAAACATGGACCCCGACGGCGCGGTGCAGTGGACCGAGCCAGTGAAGTCGTCCGTGTTGGCGTTGGCGAACATCTCGTTGATGAACTCGGAGTTCTGGCCGTTGCCAGGTAGATTGATCACCTTCTCACCCAGCCTCTGACCGCCCATCATCAAGCGGCAGGTCACCGACGTCATATCCGCCATGAGGTTGCGGATGGCGGCGCCGGTGTTGATGCCGGCCGCCATGCGGCGGGCCGGGAAGATGGCTGCGTTCACGGCATCGCTGGCTCCCACTCCGGCAACCCCGATGCTGGGGATATTGAAGCGGAGGACACCGCCGATGGGTCCGTCAGAGACGACTCTCACCGAGCCGACCATGCCCTCGCCCATGCCACTGGTGGTGACGGTCATTTCACCCATGACCGGGATCTCGTCCGTCACCATCAGGACACCGTCGGCGACCTCGACTCCGTCCATCGTGGCGTCCACGACCATCGCGGCATCGATCATGTTGCCCATCTGGTCGAAGAAGTGGATGGCCGGGGCCACCGCCGAGGTGGCCACGTTGACGAAGACCAGGTCGGAACTCGTCGCCGTTCCGCCGAAATCGCCGTTGGCGAAGTGTGCGAAGTTGAGCGTCGAATTACAGCTGCCGGCGCCGGACCCCAGAGGCACCATCGGGAGGGTGGTGAAAATGCCGTTGGCGGCATCCATTTCCAGGGCGACTCCGACGAACATGCCGTCGTCGGGGGCGGTGCAACGCACCGATCCCACGAAGTCGACCGTATCGGCGCCCGGGAACATCTCGTCGATGAACGCGGAGTGATGGCCGTCGCCGTCCAGCATGATCGGGGCCGTATCCATGACCTCGCCGCCCTGCATCAGCATGCAGGTCACGGTCATGTCATCCGCGCTGAGGTTGCGGATCGCCGCTCCGGTTCTGACTCCACCGATCATCCGGCGAGCCGGGAAGATGGCGTCGCTGACGGGCTCGCTGGCTCCCACGCCGGCGACTCCAACGGCCGGGATGTCGAAGCGCAGCACGCCTCCCAGGCGGCCGGTGCCGAACACCCTCGCCGATCCGACCACCAGGGCGCCTTCGCCGTTGGTCGAAATTGTCATTTCGCCTCGGCTCGGGATCCCCATGGGAACGGTCAAGGCGCCGTCGCCATTGACCATCAGGTCTCCCGTCACATCCACCACCGAGTCGGCGTCGATCATGTCGCCCATCTGGTTGTAGAAGTAGATGGCCGGGGTCACCGCGGAGGTCTCCACGTTCACCAGCACGATGTCGGACGTGATGGTCACCTCACCCGCCGTGCCGTTGGCAAAGTGGGCGAAGTTGAGACCCTCCATGGGCGTGGCCTCGACCGAGGCGACGGCGCCGCGCCCGATGGCGTTCACCGCTGCGACCTGGATCTCATGGCCGATCCCGTTGGTCAGGCCCGTCATGGTGTAGCTGGTGGCGCTTCCGCCGCCAGCCACCGTCCTCCAACTGCTCCAGCCACTACCGTTCATGCGGTAGCGCACCTGGTAGCCGGTGATGTCGGAGCCGCCGGTGTCGGCCGGCATGCCCCACTTCACCGTGATGGTCTCGCTTTCGACTCTCGCCGTCACGCCCGTCGGCGCGGTCGGCGCGCGGCCCGGCGTGGCTCTGGCTTCGGCAGCGGTGCCGTCGCCGATACTGTTCACCGCCCGCACCTGGAATCGGTATTCCGTGCCGTTGGTGAGGTTGGAAACCGTGACGCTCCTGGCGTTCCCGGCGCCGCTGACGGTCGTCCACGCGTCGTCGTAGGCCCGGCCGGCCGCGGCGTAGCGGTATTCATAGCGCAGGATGTCCGAACCGCTGCCAGACGCCGCGCCCCAGCTCAGAGCAACCTGCTCGTCACCGGCGGTGGCCGTGAAGCTGGCCGGCGCACCCGGAGCGGATTCCGCCAGCGTGGCGCTGGCCGTGGCCGGCTGCCCCGCAGCGACGGCGTTCGCCGCCCGCACCTGGAATTCGTAGTCCTTTCCGTTCTCCAAATTCCCAACGGTGGTGCTGGTGGCAGTCGCGCCGCCGGGAACGGTGGACCATGCGCCGTAGCTTCCGCCGACCTCCTGGTGGCGGACCTCGTAGCGGACGATCGCCGACCCTCCATTGTTGGCCGGCGCTCTCCAAGTCAAGCGCACGCTCTGGTCACCGGCTTCCGCCGTCAATCCCCTGGGGGTGCTGGGAGCGCCCTGCACCGGGATGGTCAGAGCCACGGTGGGACCCTCGAGGCCCGCGTAGTCGCTGCTGCCCGTCACATCATGCGTGAGCATGAAGGACTGTTCTTCCTCCGTTCCGGCGTCGGCGGCCACACTCACCGTCACGGTCTTTCCCTGGTTCCAATCATCCGGATTGAAGACCAGAGGCGACCCGGCCACCGTGATGTCTTCGGACGGGCTGTTCACCGTCACCGTCACGGCGTCGAGGGGCTCCGACATCAGGTGGACTCTGTAGGTCCCACTGGATCCCGCAGCAACGGTCAATGCAGTGGGATTCGCCGTCACGCCCGTCATGTCGTTTTCCGCGAGGGTCACGGTCACGGGCGAAATATCCACCGCCTGCACTCCGTCGGTGGTCGCGTCGGTATCTTCGTATTCGTCCGCGCCGCTCGACGTGTGGGTCAAAGTGACCTGGCCGTCCGCAACCGCGTCGTCGTCTTCCGCCAGAGTCACGGTCACCGTCTGCTCCCGGTCCCAATTGCCGGTGGAGAAACTCAGCCGCGTCCGGTTCAACCGAACGTCATCGGACGCGCCGGTGACTTCCACGTTCACGTGTACGGTCGCCGTCGGCTCCGAAGTCAGCACCACGGTGTAGGAGTCGCTGCCGCCTTCCGTGATATTGAGCGACGTCGGGTTGATGGCGACTCCGGGGGTGTCACTGTCCTTGACGTCCAACGTAAGGGTTTGATTTTCAAAGTTGTCTGCGGCGTGCAATAGAGAGGCTGCTCCGGTGTCCGCGGTGGCGAGCGCGTGCACGGTCACCGTCCGCGGAGTGGACCAGTTAGCCGGTGTGAACACCAGGGCAGCCGGGCCCACCGATACGCCACTGGGTGCACCGGTAATGTTGACCGTCTCGTTGTCGGCCGGTTCGGAACCGAGCGCAACCGTGTAAGTGCGGCGCATCCCCTGGCCCATCTCAAGCGTCATGGTACTCAGGATGATTGCCGCCGAGTCGTTATCGCTGACCTGCACCACCACGTTCGACGGCATCTCAAGGTCGTAACCGCCGCCGTTGACCTCGTGGGTCAGTGTAACTGTTCCGCCCGTCGCATTGTTGTCCTCGGGGGCCCTCACCGTCACCGGCTGTGGAATGTTCCAGTTGCCCCGAGTGAAGGTCAGGGTCGTGGGAGTCGCCACCAGCGACTCGGTCGAGGTATCCGTGCGGCCCAACGTTATCGTCACGTTGCCGGTGGGCTCCGTGCCCAGAACCAGCGTATACCTTTCGGCCGCTCCTCCTTCGGTCACAGTGAGCGCCGTCGGAGTCACAATCACACCCTTCTTGTGGGTGTCGTCTTCGGTAATCGTAACCGTCACCATGCCTCCGGTCACGCCGGAATATCCGCCTCCGCTGGCCGCATGGGTCAGCGTAACCACTGGATCCGGCTCCGCGTCGGCGTCCTGACCCGCCTTCACCTCCACCATTTGCGCATCGTCCCAATTGCTGGTGGTGAAGGTCAGGCTCGACGGAGACACGGAGACGTCGCCCGACGCGCCGCGCACCGTTACGGTCACGGTGCCGGTGGGCTGCGATTCCAACATCACCGAGTACATGCCGGTCGCGCCTTCTGCAACGGTCAGGGATGAGGTGACAGCCTCGTCAGCCGGCATCGTATCCACAATGAGGCCGCGGCTATGGATTTCCTTAATCGTCACCCGGACGCTACCCGCCCTCGTGCCTTCGTAGTCCGAGCCGCGCACTGTGTGGCTCAACGTCACCGGCGCATCGGTTTCTCCGTCGTCGTCGTTTTCGGCGGAAACCTGAACTTCCTGCGCGGTGGACCAGGTGCCACCGGTGCCACCGGTGAAGACGAGCTGCGAAGGCAACACGGTCACGTCACCCGAAACTCCAGCTATGGTCACCGTCACGCTGTTGGCGGCGGTATCACTATTGTGATCGTCGACCGGCTCGGAATCGAGCACGACACTGTAACTCCCGCTCCCGCCCTCGGTGACTTCAAGCGACGTTGGGTTGATCGTCACGCCGCGCGTGTGGCTCTCCCGCACCGTCGCCCGCAAGATACCGTTGGCGACGATGGCGGTGCCGATCGTGTGCGTAATCGTGACCGTCTCCTGCACCGCATTTTCGTCGTCGGCCGCAGACACGGTCACAGTCTGCGCCGTATTCCAATTGCTGGTGCCGCCATTGGGCGCCGTAAAGTCCAGTGAAGTCGGGTCCGCGCTAAAGCCCAAACCCGTCGGGACAGACACTCCTACGGTCGTGTCCGCTGTAGGCGCGCTGGCCAGTCTAACGGTGTATGTCGCCGTCCCGCCCTCGTTTATGGTCATCGAGGTTCGACTCAAACGGACGCCCGGCATCGAATCGGAGACCGTGACGGTGACAGGATCTACCGTCTCACCGTCGTATCCTGCGTCGCTGCTGCTCGAAGAAGTGTCGATCGCGTTCGCCAGTGCCACAGATGGTGTAGCGCTGTTATCGAAATCGGAGTCGACCAGAACCGTGACCGTCTGCGGTCGATTCCAATTGCTCGACGAGAAACTCACGCTGGACGGGCTGACTCTGAAATCATCGACCCCTGGCGTTGGTTCAGTCACCGTGATCCGCACCGAGCCCGCCGGACGCGTGTTCAGCACGACGGTAAACGTCCCCCTTGCGCCGACAGCGACGTCTAGCGCCGTTGGCGTCACCGTCACGCCATGCTCGTCGTTGTCATCGACTGTCACCGGTACGGGAGCCGCCGACACGCCGGTATAGTCGCCGCCCCGCACGGTATGCGTGAGGGTCGCCATATCGTCGTCGGCGTCGAGATCCTCACCCGCGTACACCGTCACCGTCTCAGGCGTGCTGTAGTTGTCGGCCGTGAAGAAGAGCCGCGAAGGACTCACCGTGAGCTCGCCCGAAATCCCTCCCACGTCCACGGTCACCGTGTCCGTGGGCTCGCTGGTGAGCACCACCGTGTAAGTGACGCTCCCGGCCTCGTTCAGCGTACCCGTCGGCTGGACCACCGTCACTTCGCGCATTTCGTTGTCGTTGGCCGTCACCCGCACGGACGAGTTCGACAAGGCTATGGAATCGCCATCGTCGCCAATGACCGCCGTGTGGGTGAGGGTCACGGTCTCCGATACCGCGTCAGCGTCGGCGTTCGCAGTCACCGTCACCGGCTGAGCCGTGTTCCAGGTGCCATCGTCTCCACCTGGTTTCGTGGGCGCCATGAAGGTGAGCGAGGTGGTGGACACGGTAATGTCCGCGCCCGCGGTCCCGTTGACCGGTGCGCCCACTACCGTGATGGTCACGTTGTCGGACGGTTCCACGTCCAGCACGACCGTATACTGTCCTGTGGCCCCTTCTTCCGTAACCTCCAGCGTCCTCGGATCCACGGTCACGGCCAAGCCGCCTTGGGCCATGGCCAGTTGCGGCGCGGCCAGCAGCATCACGGCCAGGACGGGAAGGAGGCCTCTCCCCATGTGGAAGTAGTCACGGCTCCTGAAACCGTCACGGAACGATACGGATTGACCGGAATCACGTCTCAACATGGGTATTCCTCCCAATTCGGCGCACTGAATGCGTTTCTCGATATAAGCAAGATATGTGCTCTCGGCACAATACGGGCAGAGTCACTGACTCACAATAGCACAACTCCTCTGACACGGCACACAGCTAGCGACAAACCGTGTCCGTATAAGAGTTTGCCTACAATTCAAGGGGTCTTCCAGACCTTACCTCCGACTACGGTATTCCGATTCGAGCCACCAGTACATCTCCCAAGATGACCCGTGGCTCAAAGGGCGACCGGCGGATCTTCCGCCGGTTGTAGACCACGGCGACCTCGTTGTCGCCCGAACGGATCAATCGTGGATATAGATGCTCGAAACCCTTTTTTGGCGCACTTATTTTCATCAGTTCCGAGAAGCCGGCGTTCAGGTCGCGACTCCAGGCAAGGTAGATCTCCGGCGACAAGCCCAATGCCCCCTTGGAATAGGCCACCAGGCATCCTTTCTCCCAAGGCAGCAGATCGAAGCCGTAGTAGAACCGGCCGGGCCCATGGGCTCCCGCCAGGGAGTCCCTCTCCCCTTTCGGGGCCGTCCAGCCGATGGCAGGAGAATAGAGGCGATAGGAGAGATTCCGATTCGTCCGGCCCATCTGGGTTTCCGATTCGACCCAGCCGGCCAGGATTCCACTGTCGAAGGTTTGGAGCGAAGCCTGGACCGACAGCGCCTTCCGGTCGAATATCACCTGGTCCTCGTTCCAGGTAGCGCCGCCATCCGGCGACTGGTCGAAGTAGAGAGTGGTGCGGTCCCCGTCGACCACGTGCCAAGCGACGTAAACCGAATCGCCGTGCACGGCCAACCGGGGCTCCATGCAGTTCATGGAAGCATCGTCGTTGACTCGGACGGGCGGTGACCAGGTGGATTCTCCCGTCGTCCTGCTGAATACGACTGCCCTTCGTCCCTTTGTCGGGTCGGCCCAAACCAAGTAGGCCCGGTTGTCCGGCCCGGCCTCCAAATGGGGTGATCCGGTGTCCCGGCGTTTCTCTTCTTCCGGGAAGTTGACGTCCACCGGACGCCAGTCCTTGCCGCCGTCAGGGCTCTGAAACAGATGGATGCGTTCCTGTCCGCCGGGGTGACCATTGGAAATGACCAGGTACAAGCGACCCTTGCCGCCGCCCATCAACTGCGGCCGCCGAGCGAGCGCCGTCCCGACGGCAAAAAACCGAGGTGGCGTCCAAGTATTCCCTTCATCCTCCGATCGCCGGTAACCAACCCGGAGCTCGCTTCGGGGTCCGCCCGCCTTCTGCCGCCTATTGCCAACCCAGGCCGCGTGGATCGCACCCGATTTCCCATCGATCCGGATCGTCGGCGAACGTTCGAGATCCGGGCCCCCGGCAATGGGAACCGGAGAGCTCCAACGGTCCTCGGAGCGGACGAAGCGCGACACGAAGACATCCGTATCTTTTGCCTTATTGGTGTCCCGAACTGCAGCAAAACCGATGATCAGATCCCCCCCGGGATCCAGTTTCAATTGATTGTGGGAGAAGAAGGTCTCAACGAAGGCCTGGACTCCCGGCGGGTTGACCCGAACACGGGACAGCAATTGCCACTTTCCCGGATCCGCGGCCATGCTCTGCACAGGCGTCGCAACGACAGCCATGAGAATAGCGACACTGAACAGTATCCGTGCCAACTGTCCGTTTGGAGTAAGCAATCTACAGAACTCCCGATTGAAGGTCGAAAACGATCGTCTTGCCGGCTGTGACATTCCTCCGAGCTTCCGCCCAAAGTTCGGCGGGTGGCAACCACCGTCGACTCCTGTCCACGGCTAATTTGGAAAGATGCCGTGCATTTGGAAGGGTCGCACATTCCAGGTGGCGACGAAGAACCGGACTGCGGGAAGTTTGGATTACGTGAAAAGAAAAGGGGGAACCCGAAATGGGCTCCCCCTTTTGTGTCTCGGACCGATGACCTCACCCAACTTGAGGGTTGAGAGAGTCGATCCTTGGATTAGCCGAACCGGCCTATGGCGTGTCCGCCGTAGACGCCGGAGACTTCAGGGACCAAGAGGCGGCGAAAGTCGACTCCGAAGTGATAAATTTCAACAGGGCTCGTCCCGTTGTGACGAAGGCACGTGTTGAATCTTCCTGCTCCACGACCAACGTACCGCCCGTGTAGGTGCGCTCGTCCTCTGTGGGAACACCATCGTTTTCCTCGATCGTGGAACCCGTCGCAGAATCTCCGTCTCCATAGTCTTCCTCGCAAGTCAGACTGGAGCGCATAAACTTGATCCATCCTGGGGAGGCGTTCATCGACTCCGCCAGCGTGGCATCAAGACCGGCAAAATCACCCGCGCCCGACGACGCCGTGGGAACGATGCTCGTCAGATGGTCCAGCGTCCAAGGTCCCGTGATCGCGGTTCCAGCACACTCGCCAAGATCAGCGTTGGTCATAACACTGATACCCTCGACGATGATGTTCACACCCGCAGGATCGTCGGGAGCATCCACACCACCGAATACCGGCCCCGACGCGGCAGCAGGGTCCGCCAGTGCGTCGCCCATGTTGTCCATGAGAGCAACCTTGTATCCCGTCTTGGCGGGGATCAATTCGTACGCGCCAGGACCACCGAAGTCATCCGCCGCAGAGAGGAACAGCATGATCTGCTTCGTCTCATCGCCGCCGCCGTGAAGAGCTGGCAAGACCAGAGCTCCGCCGCTGCCGATTGCTCTATTCGTGGCGTCGTCCGGCTGATCAGCAATGGCTGAGGGAGCTGCGTAATCCGTGCGGGCTCCGGTGTTGGTGATAGTTGCCCCCGCACCGCCGGCGTCCTTCTCGGCCAGACGGCCGCCGCCGTCACCGGTCGCATCGGCACCGGTGAGAGTCCAGTAGTCACCAACATTGGTCATGGCGTTGTTCGGATTATCGACACCCGGACGAACAATCGGAGTGCCACCCCAGGATGCGGTCTGGTCGGATCCACCCGCATCAGTGGAGAGCAGCGCCTCCGTGAAATGCCCGGTCAGGTGGTTGAATGCGATGGGCTGGGCGTTGCCCACAGTCAAGCCGCCGACGTTCTTGGAAGTCCCATCGGCCACAACTGCCGGAGTGGCGTCCGGATCTGCTGCCCTACAATCGTTGACTCCGTCGGCTCCGAGGGCGGAATAGACGAGAGGGTTATCAGCAGTTGCGGCGTCACCATCATCGGCTGCACGGATAAACACGCCGCAATTGTCGATGTTGTCCGTCCCGTGCATATCCTCGGCCAGGAAAGAGGGGAAGAGGACGTTTACCGTCGCTCGCTGGTTCGTTTCAGTATCTGCGATGGCACCGTCCGCATCATCGTCCTCGCTGTAGTTCATACCCACCGCGGTGACGGCGATGACAAAATGACCGGAATTGATTCCGGCGCCATCATCGTCGTTCGTCATTGCCGGTAGCCCGTCCAGAACCTCACTCACGTTGGTGCCATCCATGTCGTCATCGGTGGCCGTACCCGGAATCATGTGATTGAAGGGGTCGACCAGAACGTTTGAGTCGGCTGGAAGGACTCTCAGGTACCACAGCACGCGGGTCATTTCGTCATTGTAGTACTGAGTCAGCACCGTAACCGCCTGTGAGGCGTGGGCGTTTGCCACAGAGATGAAGTTCTGATGGGCCATGTTGCTCTGGAAGATCAACTGCGACCCCTTGTCGGCGGCGAGCGCCGGATTCGCGACCATAGCGACCGCGAGGACTGGCACAGCGGCCAGAACCAGTAGTTTCAACCATCCTTTCATTGGAAAGTCCTCCTTCGAAATAAGTTTACAAATCCCCTGAAAACAGAAATTCCCCGGAGTGGAGAATGTCCCGAGACTCCTCCTCCGGGAAGGACGGAACCAAACCGCTGGTTCCCTCTTGACGCACAAAACAAAATTCGATCACCAAAGCCTCTCGTCTCCAACAGTGTCGATTAGGAAAGATGCCGCCCTTTCCGAATAGTTGCGTGTTTCGTCCGACCGGCATGGCGATGGTTTAGGGAAGGTCTGAACAAGTCGATTCAAGGGACGTGAGAGCCGTTATTGTTTCG